>JBLNAO010000221.1:0-9661 GCA_050259395.1 Chloroflexota bacterium | reverse complement strand
CACGATCCTGTTCTGGAGAAAAAGGGAAGCAAATTGTTTCAGAATCAAAGTATTGCATACAGTATAGACAAAGGCAGGACCTGGACTAAATTTGAAGGGAACCCGGTTCTAAGAAATCCGGGAATACGCGATTTCCGCGATCCGAAATTATTCTGGAACGAACAATACGGTAAATGGGAGCTCATAATGGCTGTTTTCGACAGGGTTCATATTTATTCCTCAACTGATATAAAAAACTGGAAATTTGAAAGTGAATTTGGCGCAACAGCCGGGGCTCACAGCGGGGTATGGGAATGCCCTGACCTTTTCCCGCTGAAGGTTGAAGGAACTGGCGAAACCAGATGGGCTATGATTGTAAGTATAAATCCCGGTGGTCCCAACAAAGGATCGGCAACACAATACTTTACTGGTAATTTCGACGGGCACAAATTCATTCCGGATGACACAGCTGCAAAATGGGTTGATTGGGGCAGGGATAATTATGCCGGAGTGACCTGGTCAAATATTCCTGATGATGGCAGAAGGATTTTCATTGGATGGATGAGCAACTGGCAATATGCAACTGTTGTCCCGACTGAGGTATGGAGGAGTGCCAGTACAATCCCCAGGGAACTGGGATTGAAAATTGAATCAGGACATTACATTCTCACATCGAAGCCTGTCAGGGAGCTGATTGATCTTCGGCGGAAAGCCGACACGACTTCAGTAAAGAATCTTATAATCTCCGGGGAAAAAGTGATTTCTGCAGGGAAAGTGGATATTATGCAAAGCGAGATCTTTGCTGAATTTGACCTCTCAGGTTCAAAAGCAGATACAATAGGATTGATCCTTGAGAATGCACTCAATGAGATACTTATTATTGGCTATTCTCCACTGAAAAAGCAATTTTATGTTGACAGGAGAAAGTCAGGCCGGTCAGATTTTTCAAAAGATTTTGCATCAGTAATCACTGCTCCATATAAAGCAGGCAAGATCCTGAAGCTTCACATTTATATCGATGCCTCTTCAGTGGAATTATTCGTTGATGATTGCAGCCTTGTGATGACCAACCTCGTATTTCCTTCAGAAAAATTCTCAGGGGTCAGGATTTTTTCAAGAGGCGGAGAAACAGTTCTCATGAAGGCGCTGTTTTATGGAATTGACAGGATATGGAGCCAATAACTTCCTGCAGGATGTCAGAATGCTGACCGTAAGCGGCAGCATTCGATCCAGCTGGGCCCATAGAAAAAAGAGCGAGAGTGAGAGCGAGTTTCTCCAGAACATCAAATACAAGGAAATATGTCTTTATTGAAAATTTAATGTAAACTTCGCGCCCCCGCCAGAAGCAGGGCTTACCAATATTGAGCCTTTATGATTTTGCATTATTTGTTTCGACAAGCTCAATCCTATGCCTGATCCTTTTTCCTTTGTCGTATAAAACGGAACGAAAATATCTTCGCTTTGGTCATCCGGGATGCCGGGACCGTCATCTTCGACAATGACTTTAATGGCCCGATTAACACTAAACGCCTTCAGACTGATAGTTCCGGTTTGATTGTCACCAATGGCTTCAGCAGCATTTTTTATCAGGTTTATCAATACTTGCTCAACCTGGCCATAATCAGCTACCATGGAGATATCCCCGGGACAGACCTTTGTGACAATTTTTATATTGTCAGACAGTTCTGTTTCCATTAGTAGTTTGCATTTTTGGAACAGGCTTGCTACGCTAAAAGTACTTAAACAAGGTTCCGGTAATAATGTCAGACTTCTGTATTTATCGACAAATTCCAGTAACCCTTTTCCGGTCTCTTCAATAGTACTTAACCCTGAAAGAGTTTTATCTATTATCCGGGGAGTAATTGTTTCAGGCTGAACCGGCTTCTCATTTTCCCTTTCTTTAAAGTATCCTGAAATTACTGAGGTAAGCGAAGTAACCGGACTTATGGAATTCATTATTTCATGGGTTAACACACGGATCAGCTTTCGCCAGGAATCCAGCTCTTTTCTATCGAGTTCATTGGTAATATTCTCAAAAGATACCAGTTTTATTACATTCCTTTCAAAGGTCAGTTCAGCGGCTCTTACCAGGATGCTTTGGTGAAGATTGTCTGTTTTCATTTTATACAATATCTCCTGACCGGGTTTTATTGTTTTCAGAATGCCAGTCACTTCCTCATTCTCCTTTCCTATGGATGACAATTGCCCGTGTTTCTGAACTTTAAAATGCCTTTTTGCTGCCCTGTTGACAAACTCGATAGTGCCATCAGGGTGGAATGATAATAATCCGATATCGACATGATCGACCACTTTTTGCAGGAAATGTCTTGTTCTTTCATTTTCAAACTTTACTTTCTGAATTATTGTGTTTACGTCATTCATTTTCTGATATAATTTACAGAATGATTTATCGCCAATATTTTCGGCAAACCTGATCGATGTGTCCTGATCCTGTATCGATGAAAGGAATTTCTCCAGATCCGTATTTGTCTTATTGACCTGTTTTAACAACATGCCTCCCTGTAACATGATCAGAAAAATCGTCCCCACCAGAGTAAAAAGGTATCCATCGTCAAGATGCTGTATAACAATTCCTAATATTACACTGGTTAAAACAATAAAGGTTACCCTCAAAAGGACGTTCATGAAGAATTTATTCAATATCATGGCAGCTACTTTCTAAAGGTTGTACTTCTGCATTTTGTTGTACATGGTTTGCCTGGCCAGGCCCAGCTCTTTAGATGCCTTTAAGATGCTTCCGTTATTGTTGTTCAGTGCATCCTGTATCGCCCTTCTCTCTATTTCAGCGAAAGTCATGGGCCTCTCCAGTTCCGGTTGTTGTACCTGGTGCGAGATTATAAAGTCATCGGGTTTCAGTATGTCAGAATCACATAAGATGACCGCCTTTTCGACTGTATGCCTCAACTCCCTCACATTCCCGGGCCAGCTGTATTTCATGAGCTTATCAATTGTTTTACCATTAAATCTCAAATGAAATTTCCCGTATTTGTTTGCATATTCCTTTAAGAAGTGCTCCGCAAGCAGGATTATGTCTTCGCCTCGTTTGCGCAAAGGGGGCAATTCGATCACTATCGTATTGATGCGGTAATAAAGGTCTTCACGAAAAATGTTTTTCGAGACCATGTCATTTATATCTTTATTTGTGGCGCAGATTAACCGTATATCGAATGGGACCGGCTTATTTGAGCCTACTTTATGTATTACCCGGTTCTGAATGGCAGTCAGAAGCTTTGATTGCATAGAGAAGGACAGATTGCCTATTTCATCCAGAAAGAGAGTGCCGCCTGAAGCCGTCTCAAACCAGCCGGTTCTGTCTCCCTTCGCGTCTGTAAATGCCCCCTTGATATGGCCGAACATTTCACTCTCAAATAACGATTCTGAAATCGTATTCATGTCAATACTAATGAAGACCTCATCAGCCCGGCGCGATTTGTTATGTATTTCTTTAACAATCAGTTCCTTCCCGGTCCCATTCTCCCCTGCCACCAGGATATTCGCATCTGTTGCCGCAACTTTATTCATCAATCTGAAAACCTCTTCCATTGCAGATGAATTGCCTATCAGAAGTCCATCCGAAGAAGTATTTATTTTAACGATCTGCTTTTGCTTTTCCCTTAACCTGATATTTTCAACTTTTGATTGCCTGAGCTTCAGTGCGGCCCGGAGAGTAGCGATCAGTTTATTGTTGTCCCAGGGCTTCACTACAAAATCAATAGCGCCTTCCTTTAAGGCCCTGACAGCCAAACCGGCATCTGCATAAGCAGTGATCATCACCACAACAGCCATAGGATCTGATTTCAGGATACGATTCAGCCAATATATACCTTCATTACCTGTATTGACTCCGGCTGAGAAATTCATGTCCAACAGAATCACATCAATTTCCTCTTTATTTATCAGACTGATTATCTGGTTTGGATTTGAAATACCAGTAACAGTTTCGAATTCGGGTTCGAGCAATTGAATCAATGCTTTTAAAACTTGCTTATGGTCATCAACAATCAGTAATTTGCCATTCATACTTTATAAATATTCGTGTCCACATTATGGATGTTTTAATGTCCATATTGTGGACAAATATAAAAATAATTTCAGAAATAAATTTTTAATATAACTGATTTTCAGCCAGTAAATCATTTCGGTACAGTATTGGTAACTGCTATTACTGATTTTTGAGTTCAGGAATAACAATTAGCTAACTTTATTCTCTTAACCAATGATCAGGAACATTCTCAAACTTGCACTTAGAAAAGCCACGAGAGACACGGTATTTTCAATTGTGAATATCGGTGGAATGGCCATTGCCATGTCTTGTGCGATATTACTCCTCCTATGGGTACAATATCAATTGAGTTTTGACAGATTCTATCAGAATGCAGACCGTCTGTACAGGATCATAGAAAAACGTTATACAGGTGACAAATTTGAAATGTCAGCCCGGTCAGCCTACCCACTTGTCAAAGCTTTGAAAGAAAACTATCCTGAAATAAAACACGCTTCCGTTTATAATAACTTTTGGGAAACATTTTTTAGGGAAGACAATGTCATAGAAGGTACTGTTGCCACTGTTGACAGGGATTTTTTTGAAATGTTTGATATTGTGTTTATTAAAGGTAATCCGGAGAATGCCCTGAACGGACCTCGTGATATTATTCTTACAGAAGATATGGCAGCCAGGTATTTCGGCAACGAAGATCCTCTTGGTAAATCAATGATCAATGGCCCGGATAATGTATTTACTGTTACCGGAGTTATCAAAAACTTTCCACGAAACAGTCACTTTTACATTGACTGTCTGGTTTCTGTCGAATTCCTGAAAACCAAATTTGCAGGCAATCTGAATGACTGGAAGAACCCAACAGTGTATTCCTTTATTGAGCTTGAGGAAGGGTCTGATAGCAGGAAAGTTGAAGAAAAAATTAAGGGAGTCATTAAAAGTAATCTTGAAAGATCTGACTCCGAGATATTTATGCAAAACATAAAGAGGATCCGATTACATTCCCGCGGCTATACTAATGATATAGAATTCGGCAGTATTACACAAGTCAGGCTTGCGACCCTGGTTGCGCTGCTCATCCTGAGTATTGCCTGTATCAATTTCATGAATCTGTTAACAGCCCAATCATCCGGGAGGGCAAAGGAAATAGGAGTTCGTAAAATAGCAGGGGCAGGAAGGTTGAAAATAATCGGGCAGTTCTTAGGGGAATCTTTGCTGACAATATTTGCAGCCATCATAATTGCAATGATCCTGGTTGAATTGTTTTTGCCTGCTTTCAATACTGTAATGTTAACCAGATTAAAAGTCAGTTACCTGGGTGCAGTGTTGTACATAATCCTGATGGCCGTTGTATTGTTTTGCGGATTACTGGCCGGCAGCTATCCCGCTTTGTATATGTCTTCTCTACAGCCAGCTAATACTCTAAAGGGCATCATAATAATTAATGCAGGAAAGGCCAGGTTGAGAAGAATACTTGTCATTTCACAGTTCTCGCTTGCTTTCCTGTTCATAACAAGCACCTTTATTGTCAACAATCAGCTTAGTTATATGAACAGCAAAAACTTCGGCGCTGATATAAACAACATCTGTTACTTTGATTTCAATGAGAGAGTAAAACGTGAAACTTTAAAAAATGAACTCCTCGGTATTCCGGGGATATCAGATGTTACAATTACCGACCACCTGTGGGTGGTTAATAACTGGTCAACATCCAAAGGTTTCACGTGGGACGGGAAAAAAGAAGGTGAGGATGTAATATTTACTATATTGATGGCTGACAAGGATTATGCAAAAACATTTCGCCTGGAGCTTAAAGAGGGGAATTACCTCGCGGCTGATGAATTTTCATCCGATAATTCTGCGATTGTGATCAATGAAAAAGCAGCAGAATTATTAGGATTTAAAAATCCTGTAGGTGAAATAATAACAAAGGATAGTTTAAGGTTCACAATTGTCGGTGTCCTGAAAAATTTTCACTTTAAGTCATTTCATTTTCCGATTGATCCTCTTTTAATAGCCCCAATTCATCCTTCTCTTAAAGAGGGGAAATGCTATGTCAGAATAAATTCCGATTCTGTAAGTTCTGCAGTAAGCAAGATCAGATTAAAATTTAACTTGCTCTATCCTGACTATCCAGTGAATATCGGATTTGTGGAAGATGATTATAACGACCTTAACAGGATAGAAAAAATATCCGGTACTATGTTCGGATATTTCACCTTCGTGGCAATTATTATCTCAATTCTCGGACTTCTGGGTTTATCCACTTTTATAACCGTCCGAAGAACAAAAGAGATAGGTATCAGGAAAGTTCATGGGGCAAAAACAAGTGAAATATTCTTTATGTTATCAAAGGAGTACATCTGGCTGATTATAATTTCATTCTTAATTGCAAGCCCCATTGCCTGGTTCGCGACAAATATGTGGCTTCAAACCTATGCCTATAGGGTAAATCTGAATTTGTGGTTGTTTGTGCTGGCATTGCTTGTTGTAGTGGTAATCACTATATTAACAGTTGGTCTTCATTCGTACAGGGCAGCAAGTAAAAATCCTGTGGAAGCGCTTAGGAATGAATAGAATTTTTCTTTTGGAATATATGTAACTCTGATTATCATGCTTCCCGGAGGCTACCATCGTGTAAAGCAGCAAAAGAAAATCCGGTCGAGGCATTGAGGTATGAGTAGACGTGAGGCTTGGGGATTAATTACATAAAGGAGCAACCCGAACACCTATCTCCCAGAACGTCATCGTTAAAATACAGTGTGGCTTCTTCCAAATTAAATTCAGTTAAGCACATAATAAAATAAAAAAGGGTGACCTTTTGAGACACCCTCTTCTATTTTCATGAAGATTCTAGAATGCGAATCCGAGAGCGAAACCAATCCTGAAACCGAAGCCGTCGAATAAACCGGCGTCAAACTGCTCTGTGCCTGTTTCATCTTCAGCTTTAACACTAGCCTTCATATAATGGCCACCGAAGAACAGATCCATTGTAAAGCCTGAATTTGTAATCCACTGACGTCCTACAGCAACACCGCCACCAATTGAGTTAACTGAAGCTTTTCCTGCATTTTCAACCTTGAGTGACAGACCATTATACCTCAGGTAAGGAGCTACATACATACCGTCGATAGCATTCTGCTTGGGATAAAGTTTCACTTCAGGAGTAAGGAACAGACCGCTAAATCTGTCATCGCCTTTACCATAGTTCAGGTAACCAAAACCTAGCTGACCTGAGATATTGTCGGTGAAAGCTCTCTCATAGAATACTGATCCGGTACCGAGGAATAAGGAGAGGGTGTTCACTTTAAGAACGTTCTTTTCAGAAGATGTTTCCTGTGCTTTTGAAGGGACCAGTAAACAAACAGCAACAAGAATGAGTAAAAGTTTTTTCATAGGTTAATGTTTAATGTTTAATGTTCAACATGACTTTCATTTAATTTTGTTTAACAAATGTAAAAGGATATTTCATAAAACCAAATAATGAGAGATTGAGATTTTTTACAAGGCAAAAGAGCCCAGAGTTAACCGGTCGCAGGGCGTGTTAAATAGTGATGCTTGTCAGAAGCATGTGAGTCAGTGAAGGATAATTCGGGCCGAAGGGTTATTCTTGAACCATTTTTGTTCCGATATCGGGCAGGAAAGCAGTGAGAACTCCGATAAGCGGCAGGAAAGCACAGACATGATAAACATAATCGATGCTGGTTTTATCAGCCAGCATCCCGAGCAACGCCGAACCCAATCCTCCCATGCCAAAGGCAAAACCAAAGAATAGTCCCGAAATCATTCCAATCTTGCCGGGAATAAGCTCCTGTGCATAAACCAGGATCGCTGAAAATGCAGAGGCAAGTATCACACCGATTATTATACTTAGCACTGTGGTCCAGAAAAGGTTGGCAAAAGGCAACAAAAGGGTAAAGGGTGCGACACCGAGAATAGAAAACCAGATAACATATTTCCGTCCCACCCGGTCGCCGATAGGGCCCCCCAGGAGTGTTCCGGCGGCTACCGCAAAAAGAAACAGGAACAGGTGAACCTGCGAAGCCTGTATCGATACATTGAACTTATGAATTAGGTAAAAAGTAAAATAACTGGTGATGGATGCCAGGTAGAAATATTTTGAAAAAATAAGTACCAGCAGAATCGCCACTGACCAGGCGACTTTTGCTTTCGACAAATCATGTCCTTTTGTTATTGCAGAAACTTTTTTCCGCATCCTGTTCATATGATGAGTGTACCAGCCTCCGACATTCAGGAGCACAATAATCGCAATCAGCGCAAGTATTGAAAACCATAGGATGCTCGACTGCCCAAAAGGAACGATGATCAATGCTGCGAGTATTGGCCCAAGTGATCCTCCCAAGTTGCCACCTACCTGGAAAATTGATTGGGCCAGTCCCCTTCGGCCGCCGGAAGCCATGTAGGCAACCTTCGATGCTTCGGGATGAAAAACAGACGATCCTGTTCCGATCACAGCTACCGAGACTAAAAGCAAAGCATAGTTTTTTGCCTGGGAAAGGAGGATTAACCCTGAGAGTGTAAAAACCATGCCGGCAGCAAGGGAATAAGGTTGCGGTTTTCGATCGGTATAAAATCCGATTACCGGCTGAAACAAAGAGGCTGTTAACTGAAATACAAGGGTAATGATCCCTATCTGCGAGAAGTTAAGGTGAAAAGAATCCTTAACTACCGGGTATATGGAAGGGATAAGCGACTGGATTGTATCGTTAAGAAGGTGGGAGACGCTGATGGATAATAAGATGGAAAATATTGTTTTCCCCGCTATATCGCCGGCTAATGCTGCCGAAGTCTGATCGTCCTGATTTTGCATATCTCTGAAATCAATCTGCAAAAATAAACATCCGTTGGTAACGCAGATAATAAAAAACCGGAAAGCCTTCTTTGTGTAACGATATAATGAATGAAATTCTTTGGTAAAGCTGCATGGTTCTGATATCTTAACGGGAAATTTCAATGAATGATTCCGGTCTTGAATAAATATATTCCTGCTATACTATTATTAATTTCTGCCACTATCACTTCTGTTTGGGGGCAGGATGATGAAGAATACCTTGAAATCCGGAAGATGACAGGTAAAATTAATTTCGACGGTATTTGTGATGAACCGGTCTGGGACAGTCTTTCCAGTATTCCGATGATCATGTTCAAGCCCAATTATGGCAGCAGGCCTTCAGAAAGATCGGATATTTTCGTGAGCTTTGATGATGAGTATCTTTATGCCGGGGCAAGATTGTACTATCAAAACGGAAGTACAATACGGTCAACTACGAAAAAAAGGGATGGCGCCGACGGCGGCAGTGATAATTTTGGCCTCCTGCTCGACACTTTCAACGACAATGAAAGCGCCTTATGCTTTGAGACAAATCCTTCGGGGCTGAGATCGGATTTTACGATCGATAATGATGCCCAACCACCTTCGGGAATGATGCCTTTTAACAGGAGCTGGGATACCTTCTGGGATTCGAAAACGAGTATAATCGGAAATGTATTGCATATTGAAATGCGCATTCCGTTTTCCAGCTTGCGGTTCCAGGAAAAAGACGGCAAAGTGATAATGGGAATGACGATCTGGCGTCAGATCGCCAGCAAACAGGAATGGAATAATTTCCCCGCTATAAGCAATGAATTCGGCAATTTCGGGGT
>JBLNAO010000220.1:0-5070 GCA_050259395.1 Chloroflexota bacterium | reverse complement strand
CTGCTCCGGCCTTCAAACATCCCCCGGTAACCATTGTAATTGATCCATTGGGCAAGGTCAGTGAACTCCTTCGCATCCTTCACCGGGCCAAATCCTTTGTTAACCATCTCGTTGAACGATGCACATGCCTGTGCACTTTCAAGGGCATAGTCGTGCATGCCCCAGTAATTGTTCTGAGGCCATAAATGTTCCTTTCTCAAAGTCTGGCTCAGGCTTTCGTAAGTCATCACATTCGGCATTCCACGTTCACTGTGAAACTTATTATAGTCGTAAAGAAGGTAATAATCCCTTACCGGAAGGGCTCTGTAGGGTCCGCCGCCGCTTACAACTCCCATAGCCGAATTTGAAATATAATGCAACCCCGGATGCAAAACTTTGACCATCCTCATTAGAGCTGTATCGATGACCCGTGGAGGATTGCCTTCATTTCTTCCCACATAGATCGCAATTGAAGGATGATTCCTGATCCTTTTTATTACATCATCTGCATTTTTAAGGAACATTGCCGGATCGAACGGATCCGGTCCGTCTGCAGGGTTGGCAAGACAGAAATCCTGCCAGACCATAATGCCATGACGATCGCATGCTTCGAAAAATTCATCATCCGCTGTCTGCCCTACCCAGTTCCTTATCATTGTGAAATTCATGTCGGCATGGTATGCAACTGCTGCGTCATACTCCCTTGCCCTGTATGCCAGGTTTGATTCCGAGAACCCCCAGTTTCCGCCCCTGCCAATGAATCGCCTTCCATTGATATACATGTTGAGCGTCATATTTTCTTCGCTGAATGACATCTCCCTGATACCGGAACTGAAGGAAACCTTGTCAGACACCAGTCCGTCAGTCGCGAAAGCGAGGGTGACATCATAAAGGTTTTGAGGGCCGTAACCGTTTGGCCACCATAATTTTGGATTGCTGATGTGCAGCCCGGGATGATTTCCGGAATTGAATCTTACAATTTGTGCCTCAGATGGGCCAAGAGTAACTTCCTGTCTGAGCTCTATTTCGCCATATTTCCCAGTGAGCTGACCGGATATTCTTTCCGTGCCTGTGTTTTTCAGTTTCAACTCGATTGAAATATCGGCAAAAGAGGTGTCAGGCAATGGCAGGTCCGTCCTGATAAAAGGATCTTCGATCAGAACCTGACCAGATGAGCAGAGGGACACATCATTCCATATCCCGATATTTCTTCCCCTGATTGTAGGGATCCAATCCCATCCGACAGAGGCATGGAATGTAGGGTTATCTCCACCCAGAACGCCGCCGTTTTTATCCGTGCTAAGAGCCGTTTGCTCCTTTACAGTGCCGATGTTGTCGTTTTTATGAATCAGGACTGCAAGTGCATTCTTTTCACCCGGTTTGACCAGCTTTGTCACATCAAATTTCCCTCGAATAAATGCCCCTTCTATTCTGCCGGCAGAAGTGCCGTTTAGAAAAACATCAGCCTTCCAGTTTATTCCGTCGAAATTGAGCCACAGCTTCCCGCCAAAATTTTCTGGAACTGCAAACTCATCACGATACCAGAAGTCTGAATTGAAGAAAGATTCTGAAACAAGCAACTGGTTATCATCATAATTCGGATCCGGTATCGCACCGGCATTTTTATAGCTTGTCAGAACAGTGCCGGGAACAGTTGCGGGAAACCAGCCTGAGCATGGATAACCGGGCATCGATATCTTCTCCGGGCTATCTGACACCAATGAGGATCTCATGATCTTCCATTCACCTCCGGAAAGCATTATCCTGTTTTCATAGATCTGCGGACCTTCTTTTGGCTTAACAATGAGTCCCCCGGTGCCGTAAACCTCAATTTCGCTTAAAACAAAATTACTGTCCGCGCCTGAGCACAGAACTTTTACATATCTGGATTTTGCCTCAACTTCTTTTCCGGGTATGATTTCATCGATGAGGCTTGATCCGTCCTGAAGAGATGTGATTTCCTTCCAGCTTTGTGCGTCTTCTGATAACAGAATCGTCCTGTTGTCAGGTTTCCTGATCCAAAAAAGCTTTATTCTGTCGAATGGGCTTGCAGTACCCAGGTCGACATAGATCCATTCTTCCTGGTTACCAGAACTCATCCATGAACTTGAGAAATTGTGAGAAGGAACCATGTTCAGCTTTTCTTCATTGTCATAAAAATCAAGATCGCTGAATGTCCATTTATCCGCCGATGCAGCCGAAAGGGAAATCCTGTACATATGATAACATTCAGGTTCATTGAACTCAAATGAAGTGTTTATAACTCGGGTAGGTTTGAGCGGCTGGAAAGTGAACGTGAACGATGGTCTGGGCATGGTTGTATCGCCTGCAAACGGATTTCGCATCGGTCTTGTGCCGGGCCGGGGTCTGAAATTTGCAAATGGATTCGGCCTTTCATTCCCGGGCAAACCATAACCTTTGAATTTCGACAGTTCAGTCCAGTTCTTCCCATCATCAGATCCTGAACAGGTGAATGTCCATCCCCGTGGTTTTCTCTCGATGTATTCAACCGAACCTGTAAGGCTTATTTTATCAACCGGTTCCGGAACAGCTCCGCCGCAAAGCTCGAATTGTATGAATATTTCGGAGCCATTTACAGTCATCCACGAAACTCTCTTATTATCCAGCAGCCATTCCCTTTCGTTCTTTGGAACTTCTCCTTCATTTGTGAAAACCTTTATGAACGCCGGCATAGTATCTGTAATAATCCCGTCAGTCAGGAGCTGAGATGTAAGGTTATAATCGTATGCTGATGACTGGTAAACTGGCCTCATCCCGGCAATATTCCTGTAGGTGGTGCCGGGAACAAGTTCAGGTGAGAAATCTTCCGAGGGCCTGCCCGGATAGACACCTGTTCCCCGTGTGTATTCTTTGTTCCGTGCACATCCCTGAAGGACCAGTATTAAAAGTGCTGCAAAAGCTGCTGACAGGATAATTTTCATGGCGGACCGGGGTAAGATGGATTAAAAGTAAACAAACAACAGATCATTTGAAAATAAAAAAAGACGCCCCGTCAAGGGCGTCTCTAACCAACCTTCCCAAACCCAATTATTGCTTTTTCAAACGAATGAAACGGTATAGTCTGTCAAGGCAGATTGTAATTACGGTGAATCCTGCAAATACAGCAAGGAACCAACCGACACTCTGAAGATTTACCTTTTTTCCTCCTCTGAAATCACCTCTCCGGCCTTCACCTCCACGAAAGCCTGCCTCAATTCTCCCTGGAACTCCTCTTAAACTATCCTGTGAAATCCCATTGCCACGGAATCTGCCATCTGCTAAACTTCGCCTCAAACTGTCGGGCATCTCACCCGCACGCATTCTTCCGGAGTTCTGAAACCTTTCATCCTGCCCGAACCTCCGGCGAACACTATCAGGCAGTTGCCTAAAATCAGGCCTTGCTTCACCGCGGACTCCTCTGAAATCACCACGTTCTTCAAATCCTCTTCCTTGCCTGCCGGAAAACGCCTGATTGTCCATTCTGAAAATCCTAACGCTTCTTTCCCAGTAGCTGAGTTTTCCGAAAGCAATGTACCCGCCTGCAATTATAGCAACCGACACCAGTATGAATATTATTTTCTTAACCATTGCTGACCTTATTAAAATTGAACCTTTGAATGACCCATCTCCAGTGAAGTCCGAGGTGGATGCCGAACAATGCAAGAGTGATAAAGGAAGAACTTGTGTGCATCACTCTCCAGAAAATTCCCGAACCTCCAAGATTCAGCCAGGAAAAGTCGATCGTGCGGGATATAGCTATGCCGCTCAGAATCATCAGCACCATTCCCGCCAGCAGAAGAACGTCAAGTACATAATTCAGCCTGGCCCTTGCCGGAGCTTTCCTGAAAAATGTAATAGTCACTTTCTTTATCCATGACCAGTTCACTAGCTTATGGATTATGAAAAAGATCCCGATTATCAGTCCTGCCCACTCATGAAAACCGAGGCCGTAAAATGACCTTGGGTCCATCAGCAGCAACATGACTATCGTCAGACTGAGTGAGAGAAAGAATTTGAAGATGTTCATTTTAAGATATGTTTAATTGCTCAGATACTTGTCAGACAAAGAGATTGCAGATCCAATTCCATGGGAGGACTGAATTAACACTACATTAACAAAGAGATATATGACTTCTTGCTTACAGGATAAACGTGTGTGTGTATTTTACCATTACAGTCCTGTTGAAGAATGGCGGAGGAGACGGGAAATCGCTCTTGTGATTCAGCCCCCTGAAGTCATTGTACACAAGATAAAAGTCATTGCCCTCCCTCGGATTATACCTTAGCCTGAAATTGGTGATCATCTCATCATCGGTATTTACATATTGCACAAGCGCAGATGCTGACAGCTTGGTGCTGAACATGTACAAAGCCTTCATATTTATGGAATGAATATCGAGCGAATTGGCTGTTGTTCTTTCCGGGAACCTGATGGCATTGAATTCATAGGCGCAGGCCAGCTGAAAGCTCGACGAGATGTTGAAATTCGATTCTGCCTCAATCCCCACCCTGTTGCCATCATAGAACTGTCCGGCTTCAACATCTCCCCGCACTGACACCAGCTTCGATTGCGGTGTCCCAACTCTTGCTGACACGCCCATGAAAGAATAATTTCCCGGCTGGATGATTATATCTCTCGACAAGGGAAACGGGAACAAAACGCCTTCTTCCTGGTATTCGAGGCCAAGGCTTCCGTGTATGCCTTTCTTTGTATTGATCTCAAATTCAGGTGATATTCTCATCGATTCAAGTTTACCGTCTTCAATCCTTGAGAACCTTTCACTGCGGACACTGATCCCATAATTGAAAAATTTGGAATTCTCCCCCGGAATCCAGCCGTACATAAGGTTCGCGTTCAAACCCTGCACGCCTTCCATCCTTACAAATCCCACCCCGGGTGTGAATTCCCTGCCGGAATAAAAGTATTTGATATCGTATGCGAAACCTTCTTCTGAACGGCGTTGCCAGTTTATGAGGAAAAAGGAAGGATCGAAGGAATTCATTTTATTTCCGATCTGGCTGTCGTACGTCTGCGACCATTTTACGTTAAGGTAATCATCTCCATAAAGCCTGAAAATGCCATCCATGCCG
>JBLNAO010000219.1:0-11842 GCA_050259395.1 Chloroflexota bacterium | reverse complement strand
GTGGACGTACTGGAATTCATAAGAAAAAGGAATTATGACATAGTTGTGGCAATGATCACTTCATATGCTTCGCTCGATGTTGCGATAAGGGCAACCCGGGATGGCGCTATCGACTTTATTCCAAAACCTTTCACGCCCCAGGAGCTCAAATCGAGCATTGAGAACATCACAAAGCAGCAGTATCTCAAGAGGATAACTCATAAAATGCAGCAGGAAGGAAAGAAAATAAGATACCAGTTCCTTTCTGTCCTTTCTCATGAACTGAAAGCTCCGCTCAATGCAATAGAAGGGTACCTTAGGATGATGCAGGAAAAACAGTCGGGTGAACTGGTTGACGACTATGCCACACCTATTGAAAGATCGCTCCAGCGCATACAGGGGATGAGAAACCTGATAATGGATCTGCTCGATTTCACCAAGATAAGGCTTGAAAGGAAGGATGAGAAGATACAGGAGGTGAAATTAAGGGATGTTGCTTCGGGTGCCATAGTTACTGTGCAGCCATACGCCATCCAGATGGATGTTGCAGTAAACCTCAACGTTCTTTCAGATGTTGTTATAATGGCTGATCCGTCTGACATGGAAATAGTGTTCAACAACCTGTTGTCAAACGCGGTCAAGTATAATAAGGCGGGAGGTAAGGCTGTCATAACCATAGACAGCACTGATGCTGATGCCGTGGCTACATTCTCAGATACGGGCATCGGCATTACCAAAACCGACACAGAGAACCTTTTTACTGAGTTCGTAAGGATAAAAAACGAGAAGACAAGGAACATTTCGGGAAGCGGGCTAGGCTTGTCAATTGTTAAAAAAGTGGTTGAACTATACCACGGAAGCATCGATGTGGAGAGCATTCCGGATGTGGGAACAACTTTTACCGTCAGATTACCGAAAAGAACTGTTAATCTGAGTTGAAAAATTATTATATTAGTTCTCTTACAAGGAAACAATTTTGCATATGAAACTACCAGGAAAAACAGTTGAACGACTCAGCGAATACAGAAGGACCCTTCTGGATTGCCTGAAGGAAAAGAAGAGCTTCATTTTTTCCCACGATCTCGCTGCCCGCCTTCATATAACAGCAGTACAGGTCAGGCGCGACCTTATGCTTATAGGCTATTCAAGCGTTCAGAGAAAAGGTTATGATGTTAGAGAACTGATAGACACTATTGGCAAGATTATCGATTCTGAGAAGAGCCTGAACGTCGCTGTTGTGGGAATCGGAAACCTTGGTCGCGCAGTTGCAGGTTATTTCAAGGGCAAGCGCTCGAAACTCAGCCTTGTTGCCTCGTTCGATAACGATCCACAGAAAGTGAACAAGGTTATTTCCGGCGTAAAATGCTATCCTTACAGCGATATAGAAAACACTCTTAAAGAATTCGATATCAAGATTGCAATCCTGACAGTTCCACCGGACAGTGCAAGGGAGATTACGGAGGACCTCGTAAAATTCGGGATAAAGGGAATTCTCAATTTCACCACTATCGCACTGAATGTACCTTCTGATGTGTACCTGGAAGAGTACGATATGATAACTTCCATGGAAAAAGTTGCTTATTTCGTAAAGGAGAACATCATCTAGCAATGTTTTTTCATGCGGATCTTCAATACATTTGATGAAGCTGCCATAATCCGCAATCCCGTGGTGACCACAGGATCGTTCGATGGCGTCCATATTGGCCATAAAACAATTATCAACAGGCTGAAGATGCTTGCCCGGAAATATGATGGTGAGTCAGTCCTGATTACCTTCGATCCCCATCCACGGAAGGTACTGTACCCCGATACAGCCGGCAAAGATCTGAAACTTATCAATTCACATGAAGAAAAGCTGCTGATGCTGGAAAAAGCAGGGCTCGATAATATTATAATAATCAATTTCACGGTTGAGTTTTCTCGTACGACCAGCGAGCAATTTGTAAGGGATCTTCTCCATGAAAAACTTCATGCAAAAGTGATCGTTGTAGGATTCAATCATCATTTCGGCTTCAATAAAGAAGGAGATTACAGGCAACTCTGGAACTGGCAGGGCCTTTATAATTTTGAAGCGGAGGAAATCCCCGAGCAGGAGGTTTATCACGAAACGGTAAGCTCCACAAGAATAAGGCAGGCCATAAATGAAGGCTACATACAAAGAGCAAATGCTTATCTCGATCATTACTACATCATCATGGGCATTTCGGAAGAATTCCAACCGCCACATGGTTCAGGTCTTCCGGCGCTGCTAAAGATCAATATATCAGAAGAGAGCAAGCTCATACCGCCATCAGGTATTTATGCAGTATCAGTTGAAGCCGGAAGGGAATCGAGGAAGGGAATGGTTATGATCTGCAGAAAGTCCGGAGAAAAACCCGAAGTGCTTGTCGATATCATGGAGGAAAATAACATTGAGCCCGGTTCAGAGGTTATTCTTTACTTCCATAAGAGGATTATTGGTTCCGTTTGCTTATCCGACGAAAAATCCATTCTAAAAATTCGTCATGCAAGGGAAGAGATCGGAGAGCTTATTTACTGAGATTCCTCATTTCCTTAACCTTTTTTTTTGATTAAATTTGCGGCCTCGATTAGAGAATCATTAATATTTGATACCATGAGATTTTCACCGGAAAAGCTTAGAATTCCGGATCAGAGAATGAAGCCATTCATAGACCCGGACGAAATCTGGGATCTGATCAACAATACAAAACCAGAAAAACAACAGGTAAGGGATGTTATTGCAAAATCGCTCGATAAACAACGACTTACTCTCGCCGAAACAGCTGTACTGGTTAATGCCGTTGGCACAGACCTCGAAGAGGAAATAAAGGAAGGCGCCCGGACCCTTAAGCAAAGAGTGTACGGGAACCGCATCGTGCTGTTCGCGCCTTTATATGTAGGGAACAGGTGCACTAACAACTGCCAGTACTGCGGGTTCAGAACATCCAACAAAGAAGCTGTGCGTAAGACACTCTCTGATGCCGAGATAATACAGGAAGTTGAGGCGCTTGAAGAGAATGGCCAAAAAAGGCTCATCCTTGTTTATGGTGAGCATCCTGAATACTCTCCCGAGTACATTGCACATACGGTTAAGATCGTATATGGCGTTAAAAAAGGTCCGGGCGAGATCAGGAGAGTGAACATCAATGCCGCACCTCTCGACATCGAAGGTTTCAGAACAGTGGGAGCGTCAGGCATCGGAACATACCAGATATTTCAGGAGACATACCATCCGGAAGCTTACAAATGGTACCATCTTGGAGGGAAAAAGATGGACTACGAGTACAGGCTTACAGCCCTCGACAGGGCACAGGAAGCAGGGATAGATGATGTCGGAATCGGGGCTCTCTTCGGCCTGTACGACTGGAGATTCGAGGTACTCGGACTCATTCGCCATACCAACCACCTTGAAGCATGCTATAATGTAGGGCCGCACACAATCTCCTTCCCCAGGATCAAGGCCGCAAAGAACAATGTCGATAATCTTTATGAAACAACCGACGACGACTTTAAAAGATTAGTTGCAACATTGCGCCTTGCAGTGCCATATACAGGACTGATCCTTACTGCACGCGAAAATCCTGACGTCAGAAAGGAAGTCATGCAGTATGGAGTTTCACAGATCGACGGCGGAACCAAGCTGGAGATCGGATCATACTCCGAGACAAAGAATGAGGATCAGGACCTTAACAGGGAACAATTCAAGATCAATGATTCCAGGTCGCTTGGAGAGGTTATCGATGAACTTCTTGAAAATGATTATATTCCATCATTCTGCACTTCGTGCTACAGGATGGGAAGAACCGGCGAGCACTTCATGGAGTTTTCAGTGCCGGGTTTCATAAAGAGATTCTGCACTCCGAACGCAATACTAACTCTTTCAGAGTACATCTGTGACTATGCCCAGGGAGATACTGTTAATAAAGGCTGGAGGGTAATTGACAAAAATCTTGAGAAGCTCGATCCTTCAGTTGCAGGTCAGACGAGGGAGAAGATTGAAAAGATTAAGCAGGGGGCAAGGGACCTTTATTTTTAAGGAAAAAGGAAAATCCAATATTTTTCGTGCCATGATTAAAATTCTCGGAATCAAGATTATCGACAGGATAAAGGAAGCCGGTCTTACCCAGAATATCCTCTCGAAACATGCTTCAGTTATAACCACAAGGCTGGGTTTTCATGAGGTCACAGATTCGGTATGCAGCAGGGAAGCCTATATTATTCTTCACCTTGATGACAACCAGGCAGAATCGCGATATCTTGTGAAAGAGCTTGAATCCCTGGGTGGCATTGAAGTCAGGGAAATATCCTTCAACGGCAAGGATCCTGCCGCCGAAGCAATGGAGCAGAGCTCCGGAATCGAGATCTTGTGCATCCTCGTTGAACGCGATCCACAGGTAATATTGTCAGTTCAGAAGGTGCTTACCTCTTTTGGCTGCAACATCCGCACACGCCTTGGTGTGAATGAAACATTCTTCGGACAGCCTGCAGGCCTCATCATTCTTGAACTTGCCGGAGAAAATGCTCAAAGGGTTCTGCTGGAAAAAAACCTGAAAGAGCTCAAAAGAGTGCATGCGAGGGCCATGATATTCCAGTAAATCTTCCTGAATAGTCGGATAAAATTTACAGGATCTGGCCGAAAAAGATCGCATTCATGAAGATCTTGTTGGTGCCGTAAGTGATAGCCCTGAAATTTGTGTTGTCGTAAAGTGAAATTATCCTGTTTCCGTGAACGCTTACAAATGCGCTTCCTTTTATCCTTTCAACGTTAGCTTTTGAACAGTATCCGCTAAGCAATGGTTCTGCAGTGTAAATTGCGGGATTGTTGTACCTGTCAGGATCTTTAACGGCAGCTCCTTCAGCAGACTTGAAAACAGGAAGCATGGCCTTTGTGTATCCGTAACACAAAGGGTGGGTAAGATCCAGCGCTGCTTCAAATATCGAACCGGGGATCTGGTGCACCTGGCTGTCGCCATCCCTGTTTGCATAGATTCCCGTTGTTGCTTTTGGTGATGCTTCCGGAATGAATTCGATGGTGGCCAGCTTGTTTCGTGAGAGCCAGTTATTTCCTGATTTATAGCCTATTATCGTTCCCCCACGCCTGTTCCATTCCCTGATCTTCTCGATTGCCTGGGCATTTAGTGAAGGTGAACCGGCAACAACCAGGACATTATACCCGTCGAGGCTGAGATTGCCGAATCGCTGGGCAGTCACCATAGTCACCGGAATTTTGAACCTCGTATCGAGCATATGCCAGATCTCACCTGCATCGCTGCTGTTTGCCCCGTCGCCTGTAAACATCAGCACCGATGGCTTATCAAGGACAGAGAATTTATTGCTTCCCAGATCTATGCCGGAAGGAGTGAGCCCGGTGCTTATGCCATAAATGTCTATTCGACATTTCCCGGCTGCATCTTCCACCAATGCCCGAAGATCGCTGCCGGAAATATTCTGTGCTTCAGCCGGGATCATGATGGTTCCGTAACCGAACTCTTTCTGCAGTGTTCCGTCTTTAACGATGAATTTGTCTGTTGCCACCCTTGCTTTCACTCCTGCATCCTGAAGCATGTAGAGCGCCATGGGAGCCAGATATTCATTCCACTCAAATAGATATGCGTAAGGATTATCAGATGATATAAGCTTACCTTCCTTCATCAGCGGGCCAGTTACTTCAGCACCGGTAAGGCCTTCCATTTCCTTTGGAACATTTACAGGAGAATAGCTGATATTAAATGACATAGGCAGTACCCAGGTAGAAATGTCATAAAAAACGCTATCTGTGAATTCCTTAACAGGTTCGAAGAGGCATCTAACGAACCTGTATTCATTCTGCCTGAGCGGGACGATGAAGCTGTTTTCAGCTTTGTATTGCACGCCATTTTTTACTAAATCTTTTCCCAGCCTGAATACCTTTATCTGATGGCCTAGAAGATTCTTTATGAATTCATCCACCCTGCCATTATCCTCAGGCTCAGTGAAAATGTATGCTTTCACAGGGAATTTGTCAGCCTGGGAGAGTGCATCCTTGTAGAAGCTTCTCTGGCTTTCGAGAAGCTTCTCACGCATGTTCAATCCTGCCTGAAGGGAAGACATTGAAACAGTGAACTGATTCCTTATTGCGAAAGGGAACGAGAGAATACCTCCGGGAGTTTCTCTGAGATGTCCTTTAACGCCGGCCTGCTCGAAAAGAATTCCCACAGAACCATGAATATCAGGATAAGATGATCCTTTTCCGACATAATAATCATCGTAGCTTTCCTCAGTGTAATAGAGACTTCCTATGGCATCGAGGTACTTCTCGTGATATTTTCCGATCTCAGCGGTCAGTCCCTGGTTGTCTGCAGGTGTAAGCGGATTGTTCCTGCTCTGTACGCCCGGCTGGAAGAAGAATGTTGCATCGGCTCCCATCTCGTGATGATCAGTGTTGATGTTTGGTCTCCACCTGTAGAATGCCTCTACCCTGCCAACCGATTCCGGGTGCTGCAGAAGAATATAATCGCGGTTCAGGTCGAACCAGTAATGGTTTGTCCTGCCGCCGGGCCATGTCTCGCTGAATTCCC
Source organism: Chloroflexota bacterium (assembly GCA_050259395.1). Taxonomy (GTDB): domain Bacteria; phylum Bacteroidota; class Bacteroidia; order Bacteroidales; family VadinHA17; genus LD21. The sequence continues at coordinate 5,306 of JBLNAO010000219.1, read as the reverse complement.
AGGAGTTGGGATCGGGATTGTTGTTCAGGCTCCTTGTGAGGTTCACCCATGTTGAATGTCTCTGCATCCCGTCAGGGTTCAGTGCAGGATCGATAAGGATGACCGTGTTTTTGAGGAGATCATCAATCTTCTGTCCTGTTGCAGCAGTGAGATAATACGCAACAAGTACCGATGCATTCTGAGCACTCGATTCATTTCCGTGTATGCCATAACCCAGCTTTACAAAAAGCGGCATGCTTTTCAGGTCGAGGTTACCGGATACAGACGGATCACACAGCTGAAGGTGCTTTTGCCTGAGTTGTTCAATATTCCTAATGTTCTCGGGTGAACTGATGATCAGCTGCCCGAGTGGCCTTCCTTCATAGCTTTTCGCATACTCCTCCCAGACGGCCCTGTCGGATGATTCAGCAAGCTTCAGCATATAATAAAGCAGCTTGTCATGGGTCAGGTGCCATTCACCGACCTCATGACCGATAAACTGCTTAGGAGTTGGAATATCTTTATTGTATGAAACGTCTGAAGGCAGGAAATACTCAAGTTTTACCTGGCTTTTTAATGAGATGAATACGAAAAATGCAAAAAGAAGAGAACTCAAACGTTTCATATCAAAGGGTGTTAGGTTACAAACAAGTTTCGGTTGGCGAAGCGATTTACGCTCGAGGCTCAACGCTCAACGCTTAACTTACAGGCTGTCTCCGAAATCTTTTTTGAATGCTGCCACAAGCTTCATCGGCCAATCGCCTATTGGAGCAAGGCGACCAGTAAAGAACCTCAGGACAGGTGGTTCCTCGACAAATTTCAGTCCTCCGACAAGTTCCCTGTTATGATACAGCCAGTTAAGCCTGTCGATAATATATTCAACCTGCGATAAAGTGAATACTCTTCTCGGGAAGGCAAGCCTCATAAGTTCGAGATCAGCAAGAATATCGTTGCCCTTTTCATCTCTTATGCTGCTCAGAGTTCCGCGTTCCATCCCCCTGATGCCTGAAATAATGTAAAAAGCAGCAACAAGCGCACCTGCAGGATATTCGCTCTGAGGCACCTGTGGCATGAATTTCTGTGCCTCGACATGGCAACCCAGGGCACCACCGGGCATAATCACAGGCAGGCCAAGTTTGTCGAGCTCCGTCACTGTATAGTTTATGAATGAAGGAGATTGTCCCACGACATCTTCATCGAGGGTCTCCATGAGGCCGACTGCCATGGCTTCAATCTCGCGGATTGAGATTCCGCCATAAGTGAGAAAACCTTCATAAAGGGGAACAAGGTCTTTCATTTTGTTGAACAGATCCTTGTTGTTTGTACAGATTGCCCCGCCCCTGGAAGAACTCACCTTGCGACCGGAAAAATAAACGATGTCAGCCAGCCCGCACATCTCATTAAGGATATGACCAATGCTTTTATCCTCATATTCAGCCTCCCTCTTCTTGATGAAGAAAGCATTTTCACCTATCAGGCTTGCGTCAAGTACTACTATTACTCCATATTTGTCGGCCACCTTTCTTACATTTTTCATATTCTCCATGGAGAATGGTTGTCCACCGATAAGATTGGTTGAAGCTTCCATCCTTATGAAAGGCACTTTATGAGCGCCATATTCCTTTATGAGATCATCGAGTCTCTGAATATCGATATTCCCTTTAAACGGATTGGTGCTTTTTATTACCATAGCCTCAGGGGTGAAAAGTTCAAAGACTTTTCCACCATTTAGCTGGATATGGGCAAGAGTCGTGGTGAAATGGTAGTTCATTGGTATGACAGTGCCTTCCCTTACGAAAGTCTTTGAAATTATGTTTTCAGCTGCCCGTCCCTGGTGAACGGGCAGGATGAGGCTCTTACCAAAAACTTCATTGACACTCTTCTGAAATTTGACGAAGCTCTGAGACCCTGCATACGCATCGTCTGCCACAAACATTTTCGATAATTGCTCATCGCTCATTGCATTTGTGCCGCTATCCGTCAGCATGTCGAGGAAGATGTCCTTTGTGCCAAGCAGAAATGAATTGTAACCTGCTTCGGAGATCGCCTGAAGACGGCGGTCCACAGGCACAAGGTTAAGGGATTGCACAATCCTCACCTTATGCATCTCAAGGGGAATCTCTTTTCCGCTGAAGAATTTCACTGTACGTTTTTGAGTTTTATTTTCCATCTTATTTTCGTTATGATTAGTTTATTTTCTAAAATAAAAAAGGCCTGCCTTTTTCCGGCAAGCCTCATATTGTAAATTAACTGGGTTTCATTCGACAACTGCGGGACTCACCTTTTTATCCGGCAGCAATAATAAAAGCGGTCATTATGGTTTATTAACTGCATTCCTTTTTCTTATGAATGTTTGATGTCAAACCTAAGGAAATTATATTCAATTGCAAAAAAATGAGAGTAAAAAATAAAAAAAGATTAATAAAAGTCTCTTAAGTCACTTAAGTCCCTTACGTCCCTTAAGTCATAAATTCCCTGATGCCCTTCTCCTTGAATAATGTTGCGAATCGCCCCATTCACCATATACTATTTCAGCATCAGCCAGGCTTACCCGGGCTTCGAGACAGCTCTGGCAATCCTCCGCGGAATCATCTGTGCAGGGCTTGTTGTCGTAGAGCCTGTAACTGTCACGATACCTGCCGGGGGTGATATTTGGCATGATGATGTTAGCACCGATCTTCACTGCTTTTTCCCTGCCTATGGGGTCTATTGCCTGGAGGGCGGTTGCAGCCACAATATTGATATCTTTCATCATAATACGAAGGATTGCGATCATCTTAAGGCTGAGGTCGAATCTTTCCTTAAGGGTCAAAAGGGTCGATGCATGCTCTATGAGCGGAGTGTCTGCATGTTCAATGTAGGGCCCCATGCCGCACATGTCTATATTGAAATCGCGGAAGAACAGCAGATCGCCGGCAAGGTCGTCGAGGGTCTGGAAGGGAAGACCTATCATTACTCCGGTACCGGTCTGATATCCGATATCCTGTAAAGATTTAAGGCAATCAAGTCTCCGCCTGAAATCATGTTTCGAATCATTTGGATGGATCTTCCTGTAAAGAGGCTCATTTGTAGCTTCAACCCTTAGCAGGTACCTGTGGGCGCCGGCATCGAACCACCTTTTATAAACTTCAGGCTCCTGCTCACCGACAGAAAGTGTAACTCCCAGCTCACCATGGGAAAGATCCTTGATCCTGTGAAGCAGGTTGTCGATCCTTGAGGCAAAGAAATCAGCTTCGAGCTCACCCGACTGAAGCGCAATGGAGCCATATTTATTATCGTAGGCAAAACGGGCTGCTGCAAGTATCTCTTCATCGGAAAGATTATAGCGATCCAGGTTCCTGTTACCCTTTCTTATGCCGCAGTACAGGCAGTCTTTACCGCAAATATTCGAAAACTCTATCAGCCCTCGGAACCAAACCTTGTTCCCTATATATTTCTCCTTTATCTCCGCCGATCTTCTGAAGAGCAAGGTTCTTGCTTCGCCTTCAGCCTGCAGAAGAGTTACAATATCTTCACGCGAAAAAGTATCTTTTTGAAGTATGTCGTTAACAGTGCTGTTCATGAGATCGCAAAGATAATAAAAGAGTCATTCACTTCGAGTCAGCTCACTTCGACAGGCTCAGTGAGCGAACCTTCGAGCTCACTGAGCCTGTTCGCTCACTGAGCCTGTCGAAGTGAGCACCCCTAAAACCCTCTTCCGAACATTCCCCAGAGTGTGGCTTTGATCTCTTCCCACCTCGACATTGCAGCTCCGGCAAAACTGTTTGTGTAGGAAGTAAGATATTTTACTGCCTCATCATTCCTGCCAGCTTTGATCAGATCAGTCGCTTTTTGCTCAACAAGGGGAAGCTCTTCGAATGCCTTGTTCTCGAATTCCTCAATGGCAGGTTCGATAATTGGTTTTGCTTTGCTCCAGTTTACTGTTGCAAGCCTGTTGGCTTCGCGGAACGACCATATTGCCGCATCAGTCCTGTATCGCTGCTGACCGCAGATGCTGAATGAAGATGGGAGAGAGGTTGCCCCTGCAAAGATTGGGAACCTGGGACTCTCGCCCGGGTTATCGAAAGCAAACCAGGCAATGCCTCCTATTTCATCAGGAAGCCATGACCGGCATTGAATTACGTGCGAATAAGAGCATCCTGCAATGGCTATTGTCCTCTGTCTTTCTGCAGTTCCAGGCTTTAGCTCGTTGATGATATTTCTCATATCGGTGCTCATCCAGTTGCTGGCGATTGGACTCTTTACTTTTTTCTCCACTTCGTTGCCGTCCTTGTCTTTTTCCTTAACCGTAACAGTGAGGTTTTTTGTCATGTCCCACTGGGTGCCTTCATATGTCTCCCTGAAAAATTTCATCACATCGCGGGGTGAAAGTTTCTTTTCGGGCTTTACGGAAAATGGAAGCTCTTCAGCATCGAACGACAGGTTCAACGAAGGTGCAAGGGTGCTTAAGACATAATATTCTCTTATCTGGAAAGGCTTGGTTCCACCAATCACTTTCCAGAATTTCAAAGGCTCTCTTCCGTCCCAGAAGCCAAGCTTTTTAGCAGTCTTCTGAAGGTCTGTGCTGTACATGAAATGATCCGGATCACCGAAGTCTATTGTGGATATTCTCGGAATATTTGCGCAAATTCCGACATGATCATCCGGGATCCTTTGAGCGCACCAGATAGCTGAAGGTTTGCCTTTACCTGTTCCTGCTATTTCAAATTGCCACACCTCTTTCGGATCTGCGATTGTTATGCACTCGGCAAGATCTCCATAACCATATTCTTCCGCAAGACTGCCTATCAATGCAATTGCCTGACGTGCACTGGTGCACCGTTGCAAGGCTATTTTCTCCAGTTCTTCTATGAGGAACATGCCTTCCTCATTAATAAGCTCTTTTCTTCCATAAATTGTTGTTTCACCTATTGCAAGCTGCTTCTCGTTCATGCATGGATAAGCTGTGTTCAGGTATGCGAATGTTTGTTCGGCTTCCGGTATTTCTCCCTTCTTTGTAACATTGGTCATATCGCCTTTTTGCTCCGTGTGAAGCATTCCCCAACAAACCGGGTGCATTGTTCCTTTCTCGTACTTCTTCCCGGGATATATCTCGAGCCATGTTCTGTAGTTACCATCGCAAGTGTGGGAAGTCATCACCGATCCATCTGTTGAAGCTAGCCTCCCAACCATTATTGTGGTGCAATTCTCACCATACCCGGGGCCATCCGGATCAATTTCGGAATACTGTGAAAAAAGGGATAGCGAGGTGATTGAAAAGATTACAATTGAAGCGGTAAAGCGCGAAAAGGCATTTTTCATATCAGATTCAATTTTAAGACTGGGAT
>JBLNAO010000218.1:0-5843 GCA_050259395.1 Chloroflexota bacterium | reverse complement strand
AACACCTTCAGCTCGAGCGATCCGAAACAGGTGCTTGCCCGGATGGGCGTAAGGATGATGCTCGACAAGAGATTTGACCGTGCTTCATATTTCGGCCGCGGGCCGATGGAAAATTATGCCGACCGTAAGCGCGGTTTCGATGTAGGAGTTTATGAAAGCCCGGTTTCCGAACAGCTCACGACTTACGAAAAGCCGATGGAGGGAGGTAACCATGAGGATATCAGGTGGGCTAAGGTTACTGACTCCAATGGACTGGGACTGATGGCTCAGGCCAATGGATCACTGCTTCAGGTTTCAATGCTTCCCTACAGCGATGAGGATATGGATAAGGTTGAATACAGGGTTGATCTTCCGAAGGTCAATAAAACTGTCTTCTGCATCAGCCACCAGACTCTTGGTGTGGGAACTGCAGGCTGCGGACCCAGGCCTCTTCCTCAATACACTGTATATGCAACGCCAACAACATTCAGCTACACATTAAAGCTGCAGTAAGAAAAGAGTTTATAACATTATGTCAATACAAACAAAGATGAAAAAGATACTGTTAGTTTTTCTGGCGCTCGCCGGAGTTGCTTTAACGGCATGTCAATCAAATAAAAACAAGGAAATGGTTAAACAAGATGTATTCGGAAATCAGGATGGCAAGGAGGTATACCTTTTTACGCTCACCAATAAACCGGGAAATGTATTGAGGCTTACCAATTTTGGCGCAAAGATCAACTGGATAGAAATTCCCGACAGGAACGGGAAGAAAGACAATATAACCTTCGGATATGATACTTTCGGGGAAACGCGCGACGGCGATATGTCGTTCGGATCCGTGGTCGGAAGATACGCCAACAGGATTGCCAACGGCAGGTTCAGCATTGACGGTGTTGAATATAACACCCCATTAAACAATGGTCCCAACACTCTCCACGGAGGCCCGAAGGGATGGCACAGTGTTGTCTGGGATGCAGAAATACTCAAGAACACTGAATACCCGGCAGTTAAGTTCACATATGTGAGCCCTGATATGGAAATGGGCTTTCCCGGAACTGTAAACGTTTCTGTTGTTTACACCTGGACAGACAACAATGAGATCGTAATGGATTACACCTATACGACAGATAAGAAGACAGTCGTCAACGTAACAAACCATGCCTATTTCAATCTTCACGGTGCAGGGAATGGCGACATTCTCGATCATGAGCTGACACTCAGAGCCTCAGCTTTCACTCCTGTTGATTCGGTGATGATACCCACAGGCGAGATCCGCCAGGTTGCCGGAACTCCTTTTGATTTCAATTCACCACACACAATCGGCGAAAGGATAGGAGAGAACTACGATCAGCTTATACTAGGGAAAGGTTATGACCATAACTTCATTCTCGATAACAAGGAAGAAGCAGATGTAACAGTCTATGAACCGAAGAGCGGCAGGGTGCTGGAAGTTATCACAGACCAGCCGGGCATGCAGCTCTATACGGGCAACTTCCTCGATGGTACGAAGAAGGGTCATGGCGGCATTGCATTTCAGCACAGGTCAGGGTTCTGCCTCGAATCAGGGCATTATCCCGACAGCCCGAACAAGCCGGAATTCCCGACCACGATAATCAACCCTGGCGAAACAATTAAAACACAAACGATTTATAGATTCTCAGTAAAGTAAGAACTTACACAGAGTTCCACAGAGGACCACAGAGTTGCACAGGGTGCATTCTGAGTTAACCTCTGTGAACCTCTGTGCCTTCTCTGTGACCCTCTGTGTAACAAAAATTATTATGAAAAAACTACTTACCATTCTTCTTTTCTTTATCTCCTTTTCTATTGTCCGTAGCCAGGAAGTCCAGATCCCTCTTCCTGAGCATCCACGCCCTGATTTTATGAGGGAACAATGGCTTAACCTCAACGGTCAGTGGGATTTCCGCTTCGACAAGCAGGATGCCGGCGAGAACGAAAAATGGTTTTCAAACCCTTCATTCGACAAAAAGATACTCGTCCCTTTCCCATGGGGCTCAAAGCTCTCGGGAGTGGCAAATGAAGCTGATATTGCCTGGTACTCAAGGAAATTTCATGTGCCTTCTGACTGGAACGGGAAACAGGTATTTGTGGTTTTCGGGGCATCGGACTGGAAGACCAGGGTGTGGCTCGATGGTAATCTGCTGGGTGAATACCAGGGCGGATACACCCCTTTCGAATTCGACATCACTCCTTTTGTAAAGAATGGAAGCGACCAGACCCTGGTGGTTAAAGTTGATGATACTCCTCACCCGTTTAAGCTTGAAGGCAAACAGGGTTATGGTGAAGCCAAAGGAATGTGGCAGACAGTTTACCTTGAAACAAGGGGAAAGCTGGCTTTCAGGAATGTACATTTCACGCCTGACATTGACAAATCAGTTGTCGGTGTGAAAGCATACCTTAATATTCCTGCTGCAGCTGATGTTACGGTGAAGCTGAATTTTCTCAATGGCGAACAGTCAAAACCCGAAGTTATTCAGAAAGTGAAGAAAGGCAGCACTGAAATATTATTAACTGTCCCGATAGAAAAAATGCACCTCTGGGATCTCGAGGATCCATTCCTTTATGACGTGAATGTTTCGCTTCTCGAAAAAGGCGTTGAAACCGATAAAGTAACCACCTATTTCGGGATGAGGAAAATAAGCACCATGACGTTCTACGGACCCAATTATGCCTATATAGCTCTGAATAACAAACCCATTTACCTTCAGCTCACACTCGACCAGAGCTATCATCCGGATGGATTTTACACATTCCCTACAGATGAGTTCATGAAAAATGAAATCCTGAATTCCAAGAAGATCGGGTTGAATGGTAACAGGATACATATTAAGGTGGAAGTGCCGAGAAAGCTGTACTGGGCTGACAAACTTGGACTTCTTATCATGGCGGATGTTCCTAATTCATGGGGTGAACCCGAAAATGCCCAGAAGAAGGAATGGGAGGTTGCAATGAGAGGCATGCTGAACCGCGATTACAACCATCCTGCAATATTCTCATGGGTTCTCTGGAATGAGACGTGGGGCCTTTTCACCACAACGAATAAAGAAACCAGGAAGCGTGAATATCTTCCCGAAACTCAGAAGTGGGTAGCTTCAATGTACCAGACTGCAAAGCAGCTCGATCCCACAAGACTTGTAGAGGATAATTCTGCCTGTAATTACGATCATGTTGTAACGGATATTAACAGCTGGCATGCATACCTTCCTGGATATAAATGGAAAGATTTCCTCGACAATGCTGTTGAAAAAACATTTGTTGGCTCGACCTGGAACTATATCGGCGGCAACAAGCAAGGCGCAGAACCGATGATCAACAGCGAGTGCGGAAACGTATGGGGATACACCGGGAGCACCGGTGACGTAGACTGGAGCTGGGATTATCACATAATGATGAACGAGATGAGGCTTCACCCGAAGATGGCGGGCTGGCTCTATACTGAGCATCACGATGTCATAAACGAGTGGAACGGATATTACAAGTTCGATCGCACCAATAAATTCACAGGACTGGAAGATCTTGTGCCCGGCATGACTCTCAATGATCTTCACAGCTATGTTTATATTGCAACCCGCGGCGATTTATGCCGGAGTGTTAAACCTGGCGAAACCGTAACAGTTCCTTTGTACGCTTCGTTCCTTACCGATGCGGATAACGGAAGTGAGCTTTACCTGAGAACCGAACTCACCGGATGGGACAAGCTTGGCCGCTATGAGCAGTACTCATCAGACGTGAGGACAGTGAAATACGAGCCCTGGACCTTCAGCGACCTGGAGGACCTCAGCATTAAGATGCCTGGAAAACCTGGTCTTGCTATTCTCAGGCTGACTCTTGAAAATGCTGCAGGCAAGGCTCTTCACCATAATTTTGTCACATTCGTGGTGGAAGGTAATGCTGCTGCCCTGGAAAAAGCAAGTGTAATAACATTTAAACCATCCTCATTTGCCTCCGCTGAATGGAGCATTAAGCAATGGAATATCCTCGATGGTCTCAAAGTGAACGGGGCAGGTTCCGGCTATTTCGAATACAACGTGAAAGTCCCGGAAAACATCGACGTTAATTCAGTGACAGGCATCTCTCTCATTTTTGAAGCCTCGGCAAAGCAGCTTTTCGGCAAGGACAGGACTGATGCGGAAAAGATGAGCGGGGATTACATGAGGGGTGGCGGCACTTTCGACAACAGCAGGAATCCGAACTCATACCCGATGACTGACGAGAAGAAATATCCCTCGGCAGTGAAGGTAAGGGTGAACGGCCAGGTGACCGGGACATATTTCCTGGAAGACGACCCTGCAGATCATCGCGGTATACTCTCATGGTATTCACAGCCCAAGGACAACAAGCTCTACGAAGCCGGTTCCTACGGGTACCTGGTTAAAGCAGTGATACCTGTAAGTGCGGTGAAGAACAATCCTTCACGTACTCTTACAATCAGGCTGGAGGTTGATCCTTCAGTACCCGGTGGCCTTGCGATATACGGCGAGAAATTCGGAAGGTATCCGCTGGATCCGACGATAGTGTTTAATCTGAGATAATCCATTAACAACCACTTTAAAAAACCTTACCCAAATGACAACCAGAAGAATTTTCCTAAGGAACACAGCATTGACTGCAGCAGGAATAAGCCTGTCACCGGCTTTTTCAAGCGCATTTGCAGGTGTCGCACCATCCGATAAGATCAATGTCGGGCTTATCGGTTGCAATGGAATGGGATTCAGCGATCTGAATGAATTTCTCAATCACCCTGAAGTTGAATGCATTGCCCTTTGCGATGTTGATGAAAGTGTTCTCAACCGCAGGGCGGCCGATGTTGAAAAGAAAAGAGGAGCAAAGCCCGCCAATCTTTACAAGGATTGGAGAAAGGTTATCGACAACAAAGACATTGATCTTGTGATTGTTGGGACTCCCGATCATTGGCACTGCCTCCAGATGGTGGCTGCATGTGAAGCAGGCAAGGATGTATATTGTGAAAAGCCCATTGGCAGGGCTATCGAGGAGTGTAATTTAATGGTGAAAGCAGCTCAGAATAACAAGACTGTTGTCCAGGTAGGGCAATGGCAGAGGAGCGATCCACACTGGCTCGATGCAGTGGCATTCCTCAATTCGGGAAAGCTCGGGAAGATAAGGCTGGTAAGAGTTTACTCCTACCAGGGCTGGAACACCTCCATCCCTGTTGTTCCGGATGGACCTGCACCCGCAGGAGTTGATTATGATATGTGGCTCGGCCCGGCTCCGTTGAGGCCATTCAACAAGAACAGGTTCCACTTTACCTTCCGCTGGTTCTGGGATTATGCAGGTGGCCTTATGACCGACTGGGGGGTTCACCTTCTCGATTTCGCCCTCTTCGGCATGAATGTCACGGCGCCAAAATCAATCATGGCCCTTGGTGGTAAATATGGATATCCTGACGATGCATGCGAAACTCCTGACAGCCTTCAGACGATTTATGAATTCGAAGGGTTCAATGTGATGTGGGATCATGCAATTGGTATAAACGACGGCGGCTATGGGCGCAATGCCGTTCTGGGTTTTGTAGGTGAAAACGGAACCCTTGTTGTGGACAGGGGAGGATGGCAGGTCATTCCTGAGAAAGTGAACAATAAGCAACGCATGGAAGAAGTTCCATGGAAAAATGGTGTGAACCAGGGATTGAAGAATCATGTTCAAAACCATCTTGACTGCATCAGGAAGCGTGACAGGAACACTGCAGCAAGCGCGGAGATCGCTGCTCATATTGCAAAGTTCTCAGCACTTGGAAACATAGCCTATCGTACGGGCAAGAAGCTGGTATGGGACGGAACCAGGTTTACAAACGACCAGGATGCAAACAGCTATCTTGTCCC
>JBLNAO010000217.1:0-6452 GCA_050259395.1 Chloroflexota bacterium | reverse complement strand
CAATAATCATGCAAATTATTGCCCAGAGGAGTCAATGCTCCCAATCCTGTTACTACAACTCTTCTCATAAATGGGTTTTTATAAATGCAAACTATTTTGCATTCTCTTCAATGTACTTGATGGCATCCCCGACTGTTGCAATAGTCTCAGCCTGATCGTCAGGAATTCCGATATTGAATTCTTTTTCGAACTCCATTATCAATTCAACAGTGTCAAGAGAATCAGCGCCAAGATCATTTGTGAAGCTGGCCTCCGGAGTTACTTCTGATTCATCTACTCCAAGTTTGTCAACTATAATTTCCTTTACTCTTGTGGCAATGTCCGACATAATGATAATTTTTAATTAATATTAAATTTAAAACCATGCAAAGAAATATATTTGTACCATATTTTTCAAATGATTTGATGATTTTTTATCTGTAGTCCTGTATAATTTCCTGAAAATTAATAAAATAAAGTTTTCAACGAACAGGACCGAGTAAAGTATTGCAATACATCAGATATCAGATAATGAGGAACATAGCTATTTTTGCCTCCGGTTCTGGCACCAATGCAGAAAACATTATAAAGTATTTTTCGAACAACAAAAATGCTCGTGTCAATCTGGTTCTTTCCAATAAGCGTCATGCGATGGTTTTAAAGCGTGCAGAAGCGTTGAATGTGGATACCTTTTTTTTCGAATACGATGATTTTTACTCTTCCGGAAGGGTCCTCGACAAGCTTTTGCGTCATAATATCGACTTTATCGTCCTTGCCGGCTTTCTTTGGCTTGTGCCGGAGAATATTCTAAGCCATTTTCCCGGCAGGATTGTGAATATCCATCCTGCATTGCTGCCTCTTTATGGAGGTAAAGGAATGTACGGTGATGCAGTTCATAAGGCTGTCATTGAAGCCGGGTCAAAAGAATCCGGTATCACCATCCATTACGTTAACAGGCATTACGACAGTGGAGACATTATATTTCAGGCGCGTTGCAAGGTCCAACCCGGCGACACGCCTGAAACACTTGCCTCAAGGATTCACGACCTTGAATATCTTCATTATCCACGCATCATCGAAGATCTTGTGAAGGAATTTCACTAAAATGTTCCAAGTAAATCGAGGTTAACCTGCCTTATCATTTCGAACTTCTCCCTGCTTGAGTCTGATACCGGCTCTGAAGGCGGAGCTATGACTTTCAGAGGATCAATCGGGCTCCCGTTCTGATAAAATCTGAAATCGAGATGCGGCCCTGTGGAAAGACCCGTACTGCCAACATATCCGATTACGTCCCCCTGCTTTACCATTTTTCCTGCAGTAATTCCCTGCCCGAAACCACTGAGATGCATGTATGCGGTTGTATATGTGGCATTGTGCTTGATCTTTACTATCCTCCCGCTTCCGGCATCATAAGATGCAGAAAGAACTTTGCCGTCGCCGACTGCATGCACCGGAGTTCCGGTAGGAGCCGCGTAATCAACTCCGTAATGCGGCCTTCTGATTTTGAGTACGGGGTGGAACCTGCTTGACGTATATCTTGAGCTTATCCTAGAAAATTTGAGAGGCGCTTTCAGGAATGCTTTCCTGAGGCTTTTTCCATCTGTATCAAAGTATGATTCCTGTCCATCCTGAATGAATGGAATAGCTGTATATGTCTGACCCGAGCTTGTGAATTGTGCGGTAAGGATTTTTCCAATGCCAATTGGTTTGTCCTCGATGTACTTTTCTTCATAAACTACCTTGAAATTATCGCCTTCCTCGAGGCCGAAGAAGTCTACAGTCCACTGGAAGATCCCATTGAGTTCCGCAGCCAGGGCAGGAGGCATGCCTCCGTCGAGGATTGCATTCCAGAGAGATGAGCTGATGGTTCCTTTTGCATACTTGATCTCTGTTGTGACCTCTTTTCTGAATGCCGTAATATTCAATGAATCGTTGAAGCTGAAGACATAAGTTGTTGTCGGATCGTGGTCATAGATCATGTACCTCGCACGGTGCTGATCATTGCGTTCGCATAGTAATGTATAGTTTTTACCGGGGAGCACCTTCCTCACATCAAAAACATTTTTTGAATTGTTGAGCACCTGGTCAATTTCAGGCATGCTGACACCATATTTTAAAAGGATGTCTGATATGAAAGTGTTGCGTTTTATCACTCCGGGAACAGTATCGTACGAATCGGCCGGTATGCCATAAAAACAAAGTGGTTCAATTTTTTGCACGACAGACATAGTGTCAACAGGCATGAGGCTTAGCTGACGATTAAGGTCATTGATCCTGTTGCAGGAGAATAAAATAACAGCTGACAAGATCAGGAGGGCTCGGTTTCTGAATTTCATAAAAAGAAGGCAGTCAAGGAGTTAGAAATAAAAAATTCTTAGTTTCAGTTTCAACAATATAATGTTTTTAAAACATTCAAAAAATATATTTATTGTTTCAGCACTATGTTAATTATTCTATTCGGCACAACAATCACATTCGACGGAGTTGCGGTTCCGATATATTTTTTTGCTCTTTCATCTGCAAGGACTATCTTGATAATTTCGTCCTTTTGCATGCTTACGGGAAGAGAAATGCTGAAACGCATTTTACCGTTAAACGAGACAGGATATTCAAAATTGTCTTCTCTTAAAAATTCTTCATTGAATTCCGGCCATGGCTCGTACGCCAGAGATTTTTCATTTCCGAGCAGCATCCATAATTCTTCGGCTGTGTGGGGTGCAAAAGGCGCCAGCACTTTAATAAATATGCCCGCTGTATCTTTTGAAACCCTGCCTTTTTTGGTTGCCAGGTTGAGAAAGATCATCATAGCCGAAATGGCAGTATTGAGATGCAGTGTTTCAATATCACTCCCCACCTTCCTGATCATCTGGTGGAGTCCTTTCAGTATCTCAGGATCTTCGCTTCCCTGGAAAATATTTGACTGTTCCGAGAAGAACCTGAAAGATCTGCCCAGAAATCCATGAACACCTTTAATACCTTTTTCATCCCATGGCTTTGTTGCATCGAGCGGCCCGAGGAACATCTCGAAAAGCCTCAGGGTATCGGCTCCAAAACCTGAGACAACATCATCGGGGTTCACTACATTCTTGAGTGACTTCGACATTTTGGCCACTATCTGGTTCACCTCCGAACCGGTTTTTGTGTGATAATGCTTTCCCTCACGTTCTTCAACCTCATCTGCAGGCACTTTTGCACCCGACGGGGTCTCATACGCAAAGGCCAGGATCATTCCCTGGTTAAATAGCCTTTTGTAGGGTTCGTCTGTTGATACTATTCCAAGATCAAAAAGGACCTTGTGCCAGAAACGGCTGTACAGAAGGTGCAGGACCGCATGTTCAGCTCCACCTATATACAGATCCACGGGCATCCAGTATTTCTCTTTCGCCGGGTCAAATATCATCTTGTCATTTTTCGGATCGATGAAGCGAAGGTAATACCAGCACGATCCTGCCCATTGGGGCATGGTGTTCGTTTCCCTCCTGCCTTTTCGTCCGTTTTTATCTATGACGTTAAGCCACTCTCCGGCATTAGCCAGGGGAGATTCCCCTGATTCCCCGGGAAGATATTTTTCAAGCGAAGGCAGCTGCAGGGGCAGTTCATCATCTCCAAGAACGGTAACCTCTCCGTCTTCCCAGTGGATGACAGGAAATGGCTCGCCCCAGTACCGTTGCCTGCTGAACAGCCAATCGCGCAGTTTGTAGTTGATTTTCTCTTTGCCGAGATTCCTCAAATCCAGCCATTTTATAATCTTTTCGATTCCGGCCTGCTTGTTCAGACCGTTAAGATCAATGCCAGTCTGAGCATCGGATGAGTTTATGTAAACGCCATCTTCAGTCCAGCATTCATTGCCTTCGAGTATCCTCCGGCGTTGTTCCGGATCTGTGACTTCCGGATCCTGGATGCATACAACCGGCAGATCAAATTTCTTTGCAAACTCGAAGTCCCTTGTGTCGTGTGCAGGCACAGCCATAATCGCTCCCGTGCCATAACCGGTAAGTACATAATCTGCCACCCAGATGGGTATTCTCTTGTTATTCACAGGGTTGATGGCGTACCTGCCGGTAAACACGCCGGTTTTTTCCTTGGCAAGGTCGGTACGGTCGAGATCAGATTTAAGTGAAGCGGCACTTATATAATCCTGAACTCTTTTTTCGTGACCGGCAGTGGTGATCTCCGGAACAAGTGAATGTTCAGGAGCGATGACCATATATGTGGCACCGAAGAGAGTGTCGGGACGGGTGGTGAACACAGTAAGCTTTTCGCTTAGACCATCAATGACAAAATCAACCTCTGCACCGGTAGAACGACCTATCCAGTTACGTTGCATGTCTTTTATTCCTTCTGGCCACTCGAGGTCATCAATGCCTTTCAGCAGCCTTTCTGCATAAAGAGGGATACGAAGCATCCATTGCTTGAGGTTCTTCCTGATAACCCTGTTGCCGCATTTTTCATGCGAACCGTCGGCAAGCACCTCCTCGTTCGCGCAGACTATCCTGCAATGAGGGCACCACCATACCTGTGCATTATCATAGTATGCCAGCCTCTTTGAATCGATGAACCTGTTTATTCCATTCTTCCCTTTGCGTGTTATATCATCCGGAATTTCAAGTTCTGATACAGGTCTGCCCTTTTGCTGTTTCTCATCGAACCAGGTATTGTACAGCCTTATGAATATCCATTGTGTCCATTTAAAGTATCCGGGATCGGTCGTGTTTATTTCCTTTTCCCAGTCGTAGCTGAGTCCAAGCTCTTTTATCTGTCTTCTGAATGTGTCGCAATTATTCCTTGTTGTTATTGAAGGATGCGTTCCTGTCTGAATGGCATATTGCTCGGCAGGAAGGCCAAAAGCATCCCATCCCATAGGGTGGAGGACGTTAAAACCTTTCATCCTTTTATACCTGCTGAAGATATCCGTTGCGGTGTATCCTTCGGGATGACCCACATGGAGACCTGCTCCTGAAGGATAGGGGAACATGTCAAGGACATAACATTTTTTTGGGTTTGTAAGATCTTCAGGCGTCCTGAAGGTTTTGTTTTCCTCCCAGTATTTCTGCCACTTCTTCTCGATTTCTGAAAAATTGTAATCCATTTTCTTTTATGTTGTTATAGTCCTGATTATAAGTTGGCAAAAATAAGAAATCTTTAAGAATATACCCGGTGAATGATTTAATGATTATTCTCCGGAAATAAACGTGTAATGCGTAATTAATGTCAATTATCATAAAGGTTGCTGTAACATAATCGTATCACACGACTCTAATACTATATATCAATAACATATTAATATGAAAAATTTAATCAATTCATCGGCACGGTCACTTACTGTTATGATCGTATTATTCATGGCTCTGAGCTTTTCAAACAGCTGCTCTAAGGATGACACTGAGCAAAACAGTGTCGATACAAGTACTCCGGCAAATCCCAATGAAATCCTTATCCAGGGTTCTTCGTTTTCGCCTGCAACTATTACAATCCAGGCTGGTACCAAGATTACATGGAGGAACAAGGATGGCATGACACATACCGTTACCAGTGACTCGGGAATTTTCGATAGCGGGAATCTTGCTTCTAATGGCTCATACAGCTATACCTTTGCAACCCCCGGATCATATCCTTATCATTGTAATCTTCATGCAGGGATGACGGGCACGGTAACTGTTAACTGATGTTTTGAATAAGGCGAATGCTTTATTTTGTCAATAAGTTGTAAAAGCGCCGTTTTGGTTTTACTTTTGCAGGAACAAATGGTCCCGTAGTTCAATGGATAGAATGACAGATTCCGGTTCTGTTGGTTGAGCGTTCGAATCGCTCCGGGATCACAAAAAAAAAAGAGGCGTCCGATTAATGACGCCTCTTTTTTTTTGCCTTATGCAGATGCCCCAATGAGATTCTTCAGTCGAAGACCTTCGGGGCTCAGGTTTTCTCCTTCAGACTGACAGGTGGTGTTTGGGGAAATTTGGAAGTGAAGCGGCGCGTTTTGAAAAAATTTCGGATTCCAATGCTAATTTAGTGAAAAACGCGCCGCTTCACTCCCTAACACCCTGAAAATGAATGTCATCCTGAACGAAGCGCCAGCGAAGTGAAGGATTTTTATTGTAAGAACTTGTCATTAGTAGTATCAGCGAAGTGATTGTCTAAATAAGAAAAGCCCGGATGAAGAACTCAAACCGGGCTTAACTATGCAAATTTCTACTGCCGCAAGATTATATAAAAAAATTCTATGAAATGTGCCGGTGCAACATATTTAATCATTTTTAACTTCTGCTAGTGTTTGTTTAGCAGGCGATTTTTCAGCATGAAACAAAAGGTTGAAATGACAGATTTTCCGTTTTTTTCCCTCATTAACCCTGATTTTTAGTAAACTCAATTCATTTCTTTTCCTATCTTTATGGAAATACTAACCTCCATGGAAGAAATGATTATTTCCAATCCCGAGTTCAACAGGATGTCTTCTTCGCTTCTTGAGCTTGAAT
>JBLNAO010000216.1:0-21493 GCA_050259395.1 Chloroflexota bacterium | reverse complement strand
GCAGTTTTTTAGTTATACCTGCGCTTCCAGAACCAGACATCGTACAGGTTAATACTGGCACCGGCTGTAAGATAATGTTCCATATGCAGGCCGGCTGCTTCTGAACCATACCTGCGGCTGTAATCGATGAAAAGATTGGCTTTGGAAAGTGTCCCTCGTCTCATCGGTATCCCTATACCTGCACTAACCCCCATTTCCTTCAGCTGCTCACCGTTTATGATCAGGTAATTATCTCCGAAATGCCCTCCCAGCCTGTAATCAAGCCTTTTCAAGTAACTTATGTTTGAATATTTTTCAGGTGTATACTCGACACCGAACATGAAAGTTTTGGTATCGGCAGCATAGCCCTCAGAACCCGGTATTACGGCATCTGACCACCTGGTTGAAATAAAGTCGAGACCGATAGTCAGAGCATTTGTTTTACCGAATGCAACACCGGCTCTTACTGTTCCGGGTAATTTCAGAGGGTTTCCTTCTCCTGATGTGAAGGACACTGTATCAGCAGTACCGAAAGTTGTGTACCTGAAAATAAAGTTCTCATAATCTGTTTTATAGCTTCTGCCTGCAGTAAATGACAAACCTGCATTCAGGAACTTGTTTTCCTTTATGGGAAGCATAAGCTGAACCCCGTAATCAAGGTTGATTCCCGAAACCTGAAGGCGCTCATTTGCGTTGTCGTTGTATACATTTTCAGCATCCTCGAAGACAAACTTGTTGGTCCTTTTGATCTGGCCGAAAAGTATATTCACGTTAACTCCGGCAGAAACATATTTGTGCAGATTTAATCCTGTTCCGACGAAGAATTCCGTAAATCCGCCATCGCCTGTATGTGATGAGGTATATGATCCGATTACAGGATTATAACCTGCATCAGCTGATGTTACCTGGTCTTTGAGCTTGTAATAGCCATTGCTTACGGGCACGATGCCGGCTGCCATTCCGAAACCTTTTGAAATAGGGAAACCGACAATAAGATGATCGAAGTTCATATCGTCAGATTTATGGCTTTCCTTCCCGAATGACAGCTTGTTCAACGAATAGTCAATTCCGAAATCAAACACAAAGGAGGTGGTGTCGAACGCAGAATAGGAGGCAGGGTTCGAAAAGAAAATACTGGTATTATCCCTCATGCCGACGCTTACGCCTCCCATACCCTGGCTTCTGAAGGCTCCGGCGGGCTCCATCGTTCCGATGTTGAATCTGGAATAAGGTGAATTCACCTGTTTTTGCCCCGAGACCATTAGTGAAACAGAGAACAGGATCATTGAAAGAATCAAGGGTGCTTTATTTCGCATTGTATTCCAGAATAAAATTTAAACCATCTATAACAATATCAGGAAGATACTCAGCAGGATAATTTAATTTTTGCATGAGCGTCCCCCCGTCACCGCCTGAAATAACCACCTTTATTCCAGGGTGTTTTTCTTCAAACGTGCGAATATACTCATTTATTTCATAAACAACCCCTGTGATTACGCCTGCCGTGATGGCGTCTGACGTATTCCGGCCCGGGAAGGTGAACTCCGTTACCTCAGTGATAAGAGGCAGATTGCCTGTGAAATGATTCAATGCCCGGAACCTCATTGTTATTCCGGGTGAAATATTACCTCCTTTATAATTTTTACCTTCCAGCAGGTCGAATGTGATAGCCGTTCCTGCATCGATCACAAGAAAATTCCTGCCAGGATGCATCTGGTAAGCGCCTGCCACTGCAGCTATCCTGTCTGTGCCGAGGGTTTCGGGTGTTTCGTATTCAATCCTGAAAGGCAGCTTCGATTTATGGGTCAGTATGTGAACAGAAGGTATGCTGCTGAACAGCAGATCCATCACAAATTCCGGGAGAGGTTTCACCGAAGACACAATTCCCCTTTCGATCCTGTTCGAAGTAAGCAACTTATCCAGATCAGCACAGTTAAGGTCATTTACCCTGCTCACTGAAACTTTTTTCTTTCCGTCAAACAAAGCCAGCTTGGTTGATGTATTACCTATGTCGGCAATAATATTCATGCAGCAAAATTACTATACTTTTATCACAACATCATAAAGGATTTGTATTGCCTGCCTCACAGTCTTCACATCCGATACTGTCAGACTGAGTTTATCGGCTTTTTGTTTTAGCCTCATGTGTTTCTGCCTGCTCACATAATTCATTATCGACATGAACATGGGACTTTTAAAGTATTGTGAATTCTGATCCGAGACAAAGTAAGCAATCATCAGCTCGTTTTTCAGAAGTATTTTCTCGATGCCGAGCTTTGTTGCAAGCCATTTCACCCTCACAATATCGAGCAGCGCCTGGGCAGGCTGCGGAAGTTTGCCGAACCTGTCGATCAGCTTTTCTTCAAATGCCGCAAGAGCTTCTTCTGTGCCTATCTCATTCAGATCCTTATACAGCCTTATCCTTTCCGGTATGCTTGAAATATACTCGTCGGGGAACATTATCTCAAGGTCCGTATCGATCTGGAAATCTGTTACAAATGTCTTAACCAGAGCTGGTTTTACCGGAATGGCAGGTTCAGTGCTTCCAGGAACTCCTGAAGGAACCGTCTCTGCGATTTCCGAATCTCTCAGCTCGGCCATTGCCTCATTGAGGATTTTCTGGTAAGTCTCAAAGCCTACATCCGCTATGAACCCGCTCTGTTCGCCGCCAAGCAGGTTTCCCGAGCCGCGAATATCAAGATCCTGCATCGCAATGTTGAATCCGCTGCCGAGCTCAGAAAACTCCTCTATTGCCTTAAGCCTCCTTCGTGCCTCGTGGGTGAGCGTTGTAAGCGGAGGTGCAAGAAGGTAACAGAATGCCTTCTTGTTTGATCTTCCAACCCTGCCTCTCAGTTGATGAAGTTCAGATAATCCGAAATGATGAGCATCGTTTATGAAGATTGTATTGGCATTGGGGATATCGAGACCTGATTCAACAATAGTGGTGGCAACCAGGACGTTATAGTCACCCTGGATGAAATCGAACATTATGTTCTCGATCTCTTTTCCTTCCATCTGGCCATGAACTATGGCTATTCTTACATTAGGGCATATCCTGCTGATATGATCGCGTATCTGCTTAATGTTCTCAACCCTGTTATGTATGAAGAACACCTGCCCGTTCCGGGAAACTTCATATTCAATTCCTTCCTTGATTATCTCTTCGTTGTATCCGTAAAGCTCTGTAACAATGGGCATCCTGTTGGGAGGGGGAGTGTTGATAATAGACAGATCCCTTGCTCCCATGAGCGAGAACTGGAGTGTCCTGGGAATAGGAGTGGCCGTAAGTGTGAGCGTGTCAACATTGGCTTTGAGGTTCTTCAGCTTTTCCTTTACCGACACTCCGAAATGCTGTTCCTCGTCGATGACCAGCAGGCCAAGATCCCTGAATTTCACATCCTGCCCTACAAGCCTGTGGGTACCTATTATTATATCTATTTTTCCTTCTTGAAGATCTTTCAGGATCTTTTTCTGCTCGGGCGCCTTCTTATGCCTGCTTATGTATTCCACCCTGCAGGGAAACCCTGTAAGCCTTGCCGAGAAAGTTTTATAGTGTTGAAAGGCAAGGATTGTAGTCGGAACAAGCACGGCAGTCTGCCTGCCGTCTGTTGCCGCCTTGAAGGCAGCCCTTATGGCTATTTCGGTTTTTCCGAAACCCACATCGCCGCAAACCAGCCTGTCCATCGGGTGCGATGCTTCCATGTCTTCCTTCACTGCAGTGGAAGTGGTAAGCTGATCGGGAGTGTCCTCGTAAATGAACGACGCTTCAAGCTCCCTCTGAAGGTATGAATCGGGCGAGAAAGCATACCCGGGAGAAGCCATACGTTTGGCATAAAGTTTAATAAGGTCCCTGGCTATGTCCTTGACTTTCTTCTTTGTTGTGAGCTTCAGTTTCTGCCAGGCTCCCGAACCAAGCTTGTATATTTTTGGCTCGGCATTGTCCTTTCCCTTGTATTTTGAAATCCTGTGAAGCGAATGGATCCCTACATACAGGATGTCATTGTCGCGGTAGACCAGTTTAATCGCTTCCTGGATCTTGCCATTAACCTCAATCTTCTCGAGACCCCCGAATTTTCCTATTCCGTGATCGATGTGCACGACATAGTCTCCAGGGTTCAGCCCTGTTAATTCTTTAACAGATATGCTCTCTTTTTTCGTGAAGAATCCCTTGATCCTGAATTTGTGATACCTGTCGAAAATCTGGTGATCGGTATAGACCGCAACTTTCAGATCGTGATCGGTGAAACCGCTGTGAAGGTTGACAAGAAGCGGTATGAAATGAACATTCGGATTAATCTCTTTAAAGATGTCCTCAAGCCTCTCTATTTGTGACTCGCTTTCAGAAACTATGAAAGTCTTATATCCGTCCTTTTCGTTTGAGACAAGCTTGTCGGCAAGCAACTCGAAATTTTTTGCAAACACCGGCTGGGGTTCAGTCCGGAAATTGAATTTTACCTGCGGATCGAATATTGTCGTTTTCCCCGTTTCAAGAATGCTGAACCTGCTGCAAAGATCAATGAACCTGTTTCCCGTCATAACAGAATCCTTCTTACCTGATATCTGTCCCGCCAGTTCTCTTTGTTCAGTCTGATAAAAAATGCCGTTGATCTTTTCGCGTATGAAGCCGGCATCTTCAATCCAGAACATTGAAGAGGGAGGCAGGAAGTCTGTAAAGGAATCGCTCATCGTCTCGATTGAGATATCCTGTATATTAGGGATAACAGAGATCTGGTTGTGAAAGCCGTGCGAGAGCTGGTCGTCTGTGTTGAAGGATCGGATTGTCTCAACTTCATCACCAAAAAAATCGATCCTGTACGGAAGATCGGCCGAATACGAGAAGACGTCGGCAATGCTGCCCCTTATGGAGTACTGGCCGGGTTCGTAGACAAAATCAGTTCTCTTGAAATTATATTCATGCAGCACCTCCTCGAGGAATTCAAGTGAAAGCTTGTCACCCTTTGTTATTTGCAGAGTATTCTTCTTCAGGCTTTTACGGCTTATCACCTTCTCCATTACGGATTCAGGGTAAGTGACGATTATTGCCTTCCGTTTTCCGGAAGCAAGATGGTTGAGAACCTCGGTGCGAAGCACAATATTGGCAGGTTCGGTTTGTTCGTACTGTACGGATCTCTTATATGTAGAAGGGAAAAAGAATACCTGTTCTTCGCCAAGAAGAGCTACAAGGTCGTTATAAAAGTAAGCCGCATCCTCTTTTTCGGGAATGACTACAATATGGGTTGTCTGTGTTCTGTCGAATACCAGTGAAAGGGCCATGGCCGGACCGGAGCCGGTGAGGCCTTCAAGACGTATCCTGTCGGTCTTGTCAGAATTTATTGCGTCGATAAGCGATGGAATGACAGGATGTTGGCTGAGATTTTCTGTTAATTCGCTTCTTTTCATTTTCAGCCTGCAAAGGTAACAGCATTTTCCGGGATTTCCTTCTTAGAGGTGATGGATTGGTAAATCCAGGATTATTCCTGCCCGCATCATGTTATTACAACCACACGAAAAGAATCCAACCATAGGACCTGGAATTTCTATTCGTGGATGCTCCATAAGATTCCTCACTCCGCTGGCGACAGAGGGATCCAATGGGATAAGAGTTGAATGCAATCTGGTATATTCCTGCCTGCACCATGAGATTCCTCGATGAGCAGGTTTCTTACAAACACGCCGCTTCATTTTCCCAACCATCCCTATTACCGTTGTCATCCCGAGATTTTATTCAACTTTTTTGCACTCCAGGCGTTATGACAAATTGCTTCTTTAGCAGTGCGGTGGCAAACCCCAAAAATGAGCGAACCGGATGGCTTTGGGCCCCATGTGGCGTTGGCATGTGGGTGAACAAAGTGATTGACAGGAGGTGTGAAAGATCTGGAGGCGACTGAGGATTCCATGGAGTATCCGCAATTATTCCAGGAGATGAAAATGCAAATCGATCAAAATATTCACTCTTACCCTCTGAACGTCATGCAGAAAACAGTCTCTTTCCAGGGGACAGATCTTACCTTGAGAGTCCCACCGTGGGCACCCATTATCTGCCGCGACAGGCTGAGCCCTATTCCCGAACCGTTAGGTCTCGTGGTGAAGAATGGTATGAATATCTTATCGAGGTTTTCTTCACTTATGCCCGGGCCATTATCGATGACGCATATTTCGCTCTGGTTGTCTTTATTGGTCCCGGTTGTAATTCTTATTTCAGCAGATTCATTGTTTTCGTTTGATTCTGTCGCATTTTTTATGAGGTTGATAAGAACCAGCGATATGAGATTCTCATCAGCAAGCAGCTCATTTTCTGTGTTTTTCATATCGAAGATGATCCTCGCCTTCTGATTGCCGAACGAATCTGAAAGCGTCCTGACCCTTGAGAATATTTCAGCGATCTTCACAGGCTTCAAATCAGGTCGCGGCATCCGTGTAAGCTTGCGGTACGATTCAACAAAATTCATAAGTCCCTTTCCCTGTTCGCTTATCACCTTAAGGCCCTGGAGGGTTGTGGCGATCTTTTTCTCATCCAGGTCGGCGGGAGTGACCGGCGAATTTTCTTTCCTGTATATGGAAGATAATGAGTCTGACAGGGATGTGATGGGGGTTATCGAATTCATGATCTCATGCATCAGAACACGGATGAGCTTCATCCACGCATCAACCTCTTTTTCATCGAGCTCATGCTTGATATCCTGAACTGAAAGTATCATCAGCTCATCTTCATCTGACCCGAATGAAGTTGTTTTCAGCGAAAGCTGGTTTTCTCCGTGTATTGTGTTTATTCCTATTAGCCTTCTTTCGAAGGGTTTCAGGCTTTTAACTGCCAGGTACAACCTGCTGTCGAGCCTGTCGAGCTGCTGAAGGTGAGTGAGGTTATCAGCCAACAGAAGATTCCTGGCAGCTGAGTTTGCGTGATGTATGAATCCTTTTTTGTCATACGTCATTATTCCCGTGGCAAGATGGTCAAGTATCCTTCCGAAATACTGTTCCTGCTGACTGTTCCTGAATTTCAGCTGCTGTATCTGCCTGTTGACCCGGTTCATGCTTTCATTCAGCTCCTTCAGTCCCGCGCTCCGGTCATCCATCGGGAAGCTGAGGGTGGAATCATCATTTTTTACAGAGTCGAAGAAGAACTTCACATTCCTGTTCGAACGGTTAAGATGCCGTATGAGATCAGCAGAAATTGCTGCGATAATTGCAGCGATGAGCAAAGAATACCTCAAAGATTGATATTTCAGAATGACAAAAGCGAGCAGGATTGAAAATCCCACGATCAGCAAAACATGAATTATAAGTGTAATATACAACTTCCTGCTGATCATCACTTCTTTTTCAGCTTGTTATACAAAGTCTGCCTTGTTATTCCCAGTTGTTCTGCTGCTGCAGTGTAATTACCGTTGTTTTTTTCGAGAGCCATCCGGATCATTTTCTCCTCCATCTCTTCGAGTGTCGGAAACGAGCCTGCACTGTTATCCTGGAATATAGGCCTCAGATAAAGATCCTCGGGTTTGATTATGTTGTCTTCACTTAAGATCACGGCTTTCTCGATGGTGTTCTGAAGCTCGCGGATGTTCCCCGGCCATGAATAATCCATCAGCTTGTCGATTGCATGCTTGCTGATCTTCAGCTCAGGTTTGGCATACTTGCGGATGTATTTCCTGAGGAAAAATTCAGCCAGCAGGATAATATCGTTCCCTCTTTCCCTTAAAGGAGGCATATATATATTAATGGTGTTGATGCGGTAAAGAAGGTCTTCCCTGAAGAGGCCTTCCTTTACAATTGCTTCGATGTTCCTGTTCGTAGCCGTTATCAGCCTGATGTCCACTGTTACCGGTTTGTTTGAGCCGATCCTTGTAATCTGCCTGTTCTCGAGAGCCGCCAGCAGCTTTGCCTGAAGGTGGAATGAAATGTTGCCTATCTCATCCAGGAAGAGGGTGCCTTTGTCAGCAAGCTCGAATTTTCCCTGCCTGTTTTCGCGTGCATCGGTGAATGCTCCTTTCACATGTCCAAACAGCTCACTTTCGAAAAGCGTTTCCGGTATTGCGCCCATATCAATGCTAACCAGCAGCTCGGCTGAACGGTCGGACAGCCTGTGGATTTCCCGCGCTATCAGTTCCTTGCCCGTCCCGTTTTCACCTGTAATGAGAACATTGGCATCGGTTCCCGCCACTTTTCTGACAAGCTTAAGAACATTCATTATTTGTGGAGATGAGCCTATTATGTTCGGCTGCTGCTCACGATGAAGCTCTTTTCTCAGTCCCGATTCCCGTTCCTTAAGCTGATTAACCTCTTTCCGGGAAAGATTGAGCTGAACCGCAAGCCTGAGAGTTGCAAGAAGCTTCTCATTATCCCACGGTTTTGTTACAAAATCGCAGGCTCCTGCTTTCAGCGCTTTAACGGCAGTATCGATATCACCGTAAGCAGTGATCATCACCACTGAGATGTCGCAGCTGGCCTCCCTGATCTTCCCCAGCCAGAATATGCCTTCGTTCCCTGAGTTCACACCGGCCGTGAAGTTCATGTCGAGGATAACCAGGTTGTAATCTTTCTTCTTCAGCTCGGCAGGGATCAGATTGGGATTCGATATTGTGGTGACATCGCCGAATACGGGACAAAGAAGTATCTCGAGCGCACTCAGGATGCTTTTGTTATCGTCTGCTATAAGGACCGAAGCTTTCATAATTCATTCTTACTGAAAGATAAGACTTTCTGTAAAATATTTTAACCTAAAAATGTAAAATAATTTTACTTAAAAGGAATAAACATTTTTCAAGGCATTAAAGCACAATTAGTTACAATAGTGGCACTATTTTGGTTAATGCATGAACAAATCTTAGATATGTTCACTTCAGATTTGAAATCGGCAGTAAGAAATATCATGAGGAATAGGGTTCCTTCAGTGATAAGCATACTGGGGCTGGGAATAGGTCTTGGGTGCATTATAATCCTTCTTGCTCTTATCATACATGAAAAATCCTTTGACAGGTTTATCCCGGGTTACAAAAATGTTTACAGGATAACAATGGGGAATATTGGTCTGACACCTTACCCACTTGCCGAAACAATGTCACGCGAATTTCCCGAGGTGAAAGGATTTTTAAGATACTACAGGGCTATGGAGGTCCATCGCCGGACCAGCCAGAATGAAATTCAGAGTGAACGCGGATTTGCTTTTGCAGACAGTTCGATCTACACAATTCTTGGCCTGAGACTGGTAGCAGGCGTTCCTGCCACATCTTCATCTGAAGTTGCAATATCAAAATCTGCCTCATTAAAGCAATTTGGTAACATCTCTCCTCTTGGAATGGTTCTTAATATAGAATTCGGGAATGGTTTCACACCTTTGACTGTTTGTGGTGTATTTAACGACTTCCCATCAAATTCAACCATAAATCCTTCTTTCATCGCTGATATTAGGCTTTCGGAAAGAATGTTCAGCCAGTACGAAAGATCATTGGGAGATTTTGGGAATCAAAGCGAAACTCCTCTTGATTGGTTGAGAGGGGAGTTCCTTTCGTACATCGTTCTGGCAGAAAACTCCGACCCGGTTGCTGTTGCAAAAAAAATGGAAAAATATAAGGAGTTCCTTGTAATGGAGAACAAGAACGAGCTATCGTATAAGCTGCAGCCTGTATCTGAAATATACCTTGGATCAAGTGGAATTACAGGGAACCAGTTCCTCAGGCAGGGTAATGCACGTGAGCTTTTGTACTATGAAGTAATATCTGTAATAATTCTTATTATTTCGCTGTCAAATTATATCCTTCTGACGCGTGCAGGTTTTGCTGAGAGGATAATGAACCTGGGAACAAGAAAAGCTTTCGGCGCATCAAGCGGGAAGATTAAGAGGCTGATAATCCTTGAATCAAACCTGATTGTGCTGCTGAGCCTTCTTCCTGCAACTTTTATAATCGAATACGGTATTGAACTCGTCAATAAAACACTAAATAAAAATCTCTCACCGGATATTTTCCTGGATCCCTTCCTTGTAATACTTGTATTGATCGTTGTGGTGTTCACGGGTACACTTACCGGTTGGCTCATAGGGTTGTTCTACTCGAGAATACCCGCCCTGGATCTCATAACAGGTAAATTAAGCAATACGGGTCCGAAAGGAAGATGGAATTATTCATTCCTTGTTCTGCATTTCACAATATTTATAGTATTTGCTTCCTTAATAATTGGAGTATCGAAACAGATCAGATATTCGAAAACGAATTTTAAAGGCATCAATCCTGAAAATGTGATTGTTTCGGCATTTACTTCCGAAAACCTGATGAAAAGCTATAATACAATAAAGAATGAAATGGAGAGAGTACCGGGTGCGATCTCCGTTGCCGGAGGTACATTAATTCCGCCATTCGGCAATTTTCTCCCGATCACCCTTGCAGCCGTTGAAGGCGATAAGGTCAGGTTCGATGGATTCATTATGGGAGAAGGAATGCCTGAACTCCTGGGACTCGAGCTGGTTGACGGTTCTTCTTTTGGTCCTTATAAAGAAGGTATTCCTGAAGTGCTTATAAACGAGTCTGCAGCTAAGAAGCATAATGTGCGTGCAGGGGAGAAGCTTATCGCATTCAGGGTAAAAGGGATTATAAAGGATTTCAACGCTCATTCCCTGCACTATGAAATACAACCGATGGTAATCCTTCAGCAGAATCCTGAGAAAATGAGCCTGATAGCAGTTAAAACCAATGGTGTAAACGATCCTGCTGTTATACAAAGACTGAAAGATCTTTATAAACAGATTGATCCTGATGAGATCTTTGAATCAGAATACATTACAGACTGGATAGAAAGCTTCTATTCACGTGAAACAGATCAGGCAAGAATCATCGGCGCTTTTGCAATCCTCGCTGCAATACTGTCAATTATGGGCTTATTTGGCATTTCGATGATAAGCATTGCGCGGAGGAGGAAAGAGATAGGCCTGAGGAAAGTCAATGGCGCAGCAACCCGTCAAGTGTTGCTTATGGTGAATGCTGATTTCCTGAAATGGGTTCTTGTGGCTTTTGTGCTATCAGTGCCTGTTTCATTTTTCCTGCTTGACAAATGGCTTGAAAGGTTTGCTTACAGGACAGACTTAAACTGGTGGATCTTTGCAGTTGCCGGAATTACGGCAATTGTAATAGCCGTCCTTACGGTAAGCTGGAAGAGCATAAGTGCGGCAGGAAGAAATCCTGTTGAATCAATAAGATATGAATAATTTTCCAGGTGTTTCAAATATAAAATTAAGATGTTTTTTCTGCTAAATATAAGGCTTGCTTTCAGGAACCTTTTAAGGAACAGGGTCTATTCTTTCCTTATTATAGGAGGTTTTGCGATAGGATTTGCGGCCTGTATCATGATTGGTCTGTTTTATCGTACAGAAACAACTGTTAATCATGGGTTTGCCAATCACAGCCGGATATACAGGCTCTATGATGTAAAGAAGAATCGATGCAATCTGAACTGGGACCTGTTCCCGATAATCTCATCTGATTATGCAGCTGTTGAAGTTGCCTGTCCTCTTGATTACCAGGACATGGAGCAGCTGACAGTCAAAGATGAACAAACAAACAAGGCTGTATCGGTCAAATATTTAGCTGCCACAACCAATGATTTCTTTTCAGTATTCTCGGTAAAACTGGTCCAGGGTGTTCCGGGCACGGCATTCACAGGAATGGAATCCATAGCTGTTTCGCGCAGTCTCGCAGCTTCGTTGTTCGGTGAACAGGATCCAATCGGGAGAAAAATTAATGTCAGTAATTATTTTTATGGTACTGTCTCATCCGTGTTTGATGAATTTCCGGCCAATTCCAGTTTCCGTGCTGATGTTATTCTGAACAGTGAGAATGAAAAATTCCGGTTCTCCAGTACAATAATCAATGGATTTAGGTATAATCCGACAAACCTTTTTGTTATGATCAGGGATGGGATGTCTCCTCAGAATCTCGCCCTTGAACTGAATAAATCTGCTGCCATAAAATCCCTTGATGTCGACAGCCTGTCCTTACAGGGTCTCGATGAAATTTATCTGTCTGAACTGACCATAAAGAGCAGACATGCAAAAGGAAATCCGGCTCTTTTGAAAATCTTTCTTGCTATTGCCACGCTGATCCTGTTTCTCTCCAGCATAAACTACCTTAATTATTCTGTTTCAATGCAATATACGAAGCTCCGTGAGTTTGGCATAAAAAAAACCTTTGGAGGGGGCTGGGGAAATTTAGCCGGATATGCAATTACCGAGGTCTCAATCGGGATACTAGTCTCTCTTCTGATGGCATTGATGCTTACAGATTTAATGCTGTCTTATTCTGAATTTTTATTCGGAAAATCAATGGTTGTGGGATGGCGCGACTGGCTGGCTGTTGCACCCTGGTTCATCGGTGCTCTCATTGTTGTTATTCTTGTAAACAGTCTGATTCCTGTTTACATACTCACGAAGTTCAACATAGTCGAGTTCCTTGCAGGGGGCAGGGAGAAAAGAAGGGGCAGGCAAATCTGGAAACATACTCTTCTGACTTTTCAACTTACTGTCTCAACAACCTTGATTGCAATTGTTTTTATAATCTTCAGGCAATTGAATTACGTCAATCGTTCTGATCCTGGTTTCGATCGTGAGCTGTTGTTGCGCATTAACATTCCATACAGGTTTCAGCATACCGATGCCCTCAGCCGCGAGATCCGGAATCTTCCGTTCGTTGAAAACGCAACGGTGAGCGTCGGCTGTCCCGGCATGATAAACCTGAAAATGGGCAGTAATACCGGTGCAAACAGTTTTGACATCAACTGCATAAAGGTCGGTGCAAATTATCTCGAAACAATGGGGATTGATCTTATTGAAGGAAGGGATTTTCTCGATGGAGATTTAAACAGATCCTGCATGATCAATGAAAAAGCCTTAAAACAATATGGATGGAATAATTTTGAGGGAAACAGGTACAATAACGGACAGGAGGGTGGATATGAGGTCATCGGGGTAATTAATAATTTCAAGTTCGAATCATTCCACCAGTCTGTAGAACCTCTGGCCCTGATATTTACCGGGGCCGGTGACGGGAATGTCCTTTCCCTGAGAATGAAACCGGGTAAAACAGGTCAGCAGATAGACCAGATAATAAAAATATGGAAGTCCTTCTCTCCGGATGAACCATTCAGTTTCATGTTCTATGATGATTTCTTCCAGGCTATGTATGCCAGGGAGCAGAAACTGGCCAGATCGATAACATTCTTCTCTCTGATCGCCATTGTACTTACCTGTATGGGTATACTTGGGCACATTTTTATGATGTGTCTCACACGGGTAAAGGAAATTGGTATCCGTAAGATTAATGGCGCCCGGATTTCTCAAGTGCTCCTTATTCTTAACAGTAATTTTATTTTATGGGTCGCCGTGGCATTTGTGATTTCAGCTCCCGTTTCTTTCTTTATTATGCGAAAATGGCTTGAAAACTTCTCTTACAAAACCGGTCTTGAATGGTGGTTATTTGTCCTTTCAGGATTGGTTGCACTCATGATAACAATGATTACTGTCAGCTGGCAAAGTTGGAAAGCAGCTACGAGAAATCCTGTTGAGGCGCTGCGTTATGAATAAATATTTTTGATTAAAACCTGAATATCATGTTTAACAGCTTCATTAAAACCGCGTTTCGCTTCTTCTGGCGAAACAAATCATACACGATCCTTAATTACCTGTGTATCACCTTCGGTCTGACATGTTCCATCGTCGCTGCACTGAATGTGAAACGCGTAATAGGTTATGACAGGTTTCATGAAAACTACAACAGGTTATTCGAGGTTGAAGCTCATGTAACCTATTTCAACGGGGACCGTTTTCCCAAGGAATACCTTTCAGCCTCTCTCACAGATCTGGTTAAGGCAAGTGTTCCGGAAATCGAGTCTCTTGTAAGGGTTACAAACACCAGCTTCACAATAAAAAAGGATAATGAATCTTTCCAGGAGTCAGGGATCTATGCCGATCCGCATTTCCTTGAAGTATTTTCCTTTCCTCTTATAAGCGGGCAGAAGGAGAGAGTGCTGAATGACAATAATTCAATTGTTGTTTCTGAAAGACTGGCAATAAAGTTCTTTGAAACAACCGATTGTA
This sequence comes from Chloroflexota bacterium, assembly GCA_050259395.1. GTDB lineage: Bacteria > Bacteroidota > Bacteroidia > Bacteroidales > VadinHA17 > LD21. The sequence continues at coordinate 7,437 of JBLNAO010000216.1, read as the reverse complement.
TAGGGAAAACACTGTTGCTTGCGAATGACAGGGGGGAAGAGGGATTCACAGTTTCCGGGATCATGAAAGATATTCCGAATGAATCCTCCCTGCAGTTCAGTTTCATTATTCCTTTCTCGAAATTCCTTGCCGGCAACAGCGAGGCGCTGGAATCAGGGGCAAGCTCGGCCATGATATGGGCTTTGCTGAGTAAAAATGCAGACGCGGGTGCAGCGAATGCAAAACTCAAAGATCTAATAAAAGGTCAGGAGACCACATTAAACCAGGAGCTCTTCCTGTTCCCGCTTAAAGAAAAAGTATTATACACTTATGCAGGCGGCAAAAGGGTCTGGAGCGAGATGCAGAATATTGTTATAATTGGCAGTATCGGTCTTGCAATTCTTCTCATAGCATGTTTTAATTTTATCAACCTGGCGATTGCGATGAATATAAGAAGGTACAGGGAAGCAGGCATTAAAAAAGTTGTGGGAGCCCAGAAGTCCACCATTATTATTCAACATCTCGGTGAAGCCTTCATTCTTATATTTATCAGTTTGCTGACAGCAATCGATCTGGCCAGGCTTGCCGTAAATGGTCTGAACAGGATGCTCAACGGGAACGTTCATTTTAATTTCAGCGACATCGGGATAATACTGATCTTTGCCGGGATTGCATTGTTTACCACTCTTGTTTCAGGACTTCTGCCTGCTTTATACCTTTCCTCCTCGAATCCTGTCAATATACTTAAAGGTAAGATTGTAACCGGCCACAGCTTCTCGGCATTTCGCCAGGGCCTGATTGTTTTTCAGTTCACAATCCCAATATTTGTGATTATCTGCATGATGATAATCAAAACGCAGGATGATTATCTGAGAAATTTCGATATGGGCTTTGATAAGGACAAGTTACTGATCGTGCCTGCTTCGACCGATCTGGAAGCTCATAGTGAAAGTATCAGGAGCGAGCTGCTTTCAATACCCGGAATAGAATCGGTGAGTTTCACCAACTGCATTCCGGCAAGGGGAGCAAAAGTGACAAATGAGGTAAGCTGGGAAGGGAAAGATGCTGCGAGCAAACTTCATTTCTGGCGGGTAAATACAGATTTCAGCTATGATCACACTGTTAACCTGGCGATATCCGATGGAAGATATTTCGATCAATCACACCCTTCGGATTCTTCATGTTATCTCATCAACGATGTTGCGGCAAAAGTTATGGGATATGAAGATCCTGTTGGGAGAAGCCTGACGCTCGATGGTAAAAACGGAACCATAATCGGTGTTTTCAGAAATTTCCATGCACTCGACCTGAGAGGCCCTTATACTCCTACAATTATCTCGGTATCCGCCGAGGGAAGGAACAGCCTGTTGGTCAAATTCAGTTCGGGGACTTTCTCCTCGCTGAACGAGAAGATAAAGACCACCCTGAATAAATATGAGACAGATGAGATTTTCCAGGGTTACCTTTACAGCGATATCCTTAAGCGCACAGAATTGACAACAATTTCTATGCTGGCAGGTCTTGCATTCTTTATTTCAATTTTGCTCGCCTGCATGGGCTTGTCCGGACTGGCTTCATTCACTGCAGAGAGCAGAACCAAAGAGATCGGGATCAGAAAAATTAACGGTGCGTCCATTTTCTCCATATTGCGACTGCTTGGTTTAAATTATACCAGGTGGCTGTTAATAGCCACATGCATAGCGATACCTTTTGCTTTTATACTTGGTACTTTTTTCCTGTCAAGGTTCAATTTCAGAACATCAATGCCTTATCCTGCATTCCTTATCGGCCCAGCTATAGCTTGTGTTATTGCTTTATTAACTGTGGGAGTTCAAAGCTGGCGTGCCGGAAACAGGAATCCTGTGGATGCGTTGAGATATGAATAAAAAAATTTTCAATGTTTAATGCAGCAAAAGGATATGTTACCGGTCTCTATATTGAAAAAAGGGCAGCCATGAAAAGAATATTTAAAATCAGAAGAGTTTACAGCGGACAGGCATATGTAATTATTTTTCTGATTTTGTGTGCGTTAACATGTTTAATGCTTGCTTCACATTCACTTAACAGACTGAATTTGAGAGAGGCATCTTCAGGAAAAATTGAAAAGTTTGACAGCAGCCATGTAAAAAAATCTTTCCCCTTCAACAGGTACAGCAATGAAGTTTTAATGTATTGAATCTGCAGCAGGGAGAGGCTTTCCCGAACATGCTTTCAGCGGCGGCCGTGAATAATTAACAGGTAACAGATTAAAGCAATTGCAGTTAATATCGTATATTTAATTGTTTATTGCTTTTTCATTGTTATAACCTGTTGCCATGCTCAGCAATTATCTCAAACTCACAATCAGGTATTTTAAATCGAATAAAGGTTATTTCCTGATCAACATTCTCGGACTTACAATCGGAATTGCTTCGTTTATCCTGATCGTCCTCTGGATAAACACTGAAACTTCATTCGATAAGTTTCACAGGAACGCTTCCGAGATCTACCGTGTGGACTACCTTCTTTATGAGGAAGGGATCCTTGAGCAGCATTCAGCATCGGGCTCCGGAGCAGTTGGAAGGGAAATGAAGAATGCATTCCCGGAGGTGAAAGATTATACTCGTTTTGCCAGGGTAGAAGGACTGGTAAGATTTGAGGATCAGATTTTTAAGGAGAAGAAAATTCTTTACGCCCAGTCTTCGTTTTTCAATGTTTTCTCGTTCCAGTTGCTGAAAGGCACGCCGGACACTAGCCTGCTTGCAATAAATAAAGCCGTGATAACTGAAGAGACAGCTGAGAAATATTTCGGGAATCTTGATCCGATCGGCAAGATGATAAAAATTGACGGATTCACGGATTACATGGTTACAGGAGTCGCAAAGAATCCTCCTGAGAACTCACACATTGATTTTGACATCCTTCTTTCTTATGAAAACCTTATAAAATCATCACGCTCCTGGGATAATTCATGGGTAAGCGAAAGGGTCTATTCATACGTGCTGCTTAATCCGGGAACCGATCCTGTCGCGCTGCAGGCCAAACTTCCTCAAATGGTTGAGTCTTTTATCGGGAAGTTCATGAAGGATGCATTCTTCCTTCTGGAATTCAGGTTGGTGAAGCTTACGGATATTCACCTTCACTCTTCGATAAGCAATGAAATAAAGGTGAACGGCAGCTTCCGGAGTGTTGTCACTCTCGGAATAGTAGCATTTCTGGTTCTGCTGATAGCATTTATCAATTACGTCAACCTGGCAACGTCACGGTCACTGGAACGCGCCCATGAAGTCGGAATCAGGAAAGTTAGCGGAGCCCTTAAGAGCGATCTGATGTACCAGTTCCTGACGGAATCGGCCTTGCTCAATCTGCTTGCCCTCGCGGTGAGTATTTCTGCAATACTGATATTTCTTCCTTTCTTCAGGCAGATAATGGGAAGTCCTTTACAAATGAATTACCTGGCAGCAGGTATCCTCATCATTGTACTTCTTGTTGCCGGAACACTTTTTACAGGATTGTTACCGGCAGTCTATATTTCGCGATTTTCGCCGGGGACTGTCATGAAAGGAAAAAACCCAACAGCATCGGTATGGATACCAAGGTTGAAGAATTCCCTTGTTGTCTTTCAGTTTGCCATTTCAATAATCCTGATAATCAGCACAATCACCATTTTCATGCAGGTGCGTTTTATGAGGAATCATGATACGGGATTCACAAGTGAAGGACTGGTGGTATTGGAAGGACCGAGGATAATAAATGTAAAAACTTATGAGGAATACATGAGTGGATATGAATCCTTCAAAAATGATGTGAAAGCCCTTCCTATGGTTAAAAGGATTGCCGCAACATCAACCATCCCGGGCAGGGAAGTAGGCAACTCAAGGGTGTTCGGGGTGCCGGTTGACGGCAGAAACACGGAAAAAAGGATTGATATATATTATACCGACAACCAGTTTTTTAATACGTATGAACTTAAATTCCTTGCCGGTGAGAACTTCGGGCAGACAATGCAGGAAGACATGAATAAAATAATCCTGAATGAATCTGCACTGGCTTACTACGGTTTTAAGGATCCCCAGAGTACCATTGGCAAGAAGCTGAGAGGCGGGAAGCAGGAGGTAATCATTAAGGCAGTGGTGAATGATTTCAACCAGAGGTCGCTTAAAGAGCTTCCGAAGCCGCTGGCTTTTTTCAACCAGGTTGTGAATGTCTATTTTTCCGTTAAGACAGATATGTCCGATGTAAACGGACTTGTCAGGTCGCTCGAAAGCATATATACTGAGCATTACCCCGGCAACCCTTTCAATTACTTTTTTCTTACCGATTTTTATGATGAACAGTACCGTTCCGATAAGCGGTTCAGCGGCTTGTTCCTCGCAAGCTCAATACTTGCAATAATTATTGCGTGCCTTGGTCTCTCGGGTCTTTCTGCATATGCTATTTCCCGCAGGACCAAGGAGATCGGGATAAGAAAGTCGAACGGGGCAAGGACTTCACAGGTTCTCTTCCTTCTTAATATTGATTTCCTGAAATGGGTGATTGCCGCATTCGTACTCGCTGTACCGGCGGGATGGTACGTAATGACCAACTGGCTCAGCAACTATGCCTATAAGATTGATATTGGGTGGTGGATATTCATGCTTGCCGGATTGGCTGCTGTCCTCATCGCCATTCTGACAGTAAGCCTGCAAAGCCTGCGTGCCGCACAGGCGAACCCTGTTGAATCACTCAGGTACGAGTAGTTTTGTACTGCAGGCTTTAAGTGAGGATGCAACTTTCTCCACCATGTTTTTTGATCCGGCATAAAACGGTGATCTCTGGTGCAGCGAAAAAGGTTTGATGCTGAGAATATCGCGGCTGCCGTCAATGGCTTTTCCACCTGCCTGTTCTGCAATAAATGCTATGGGATTGCATTCATAGACAAGCCTGAGCTTCCCTTTTGGAGCATGAGATGTCTGAGGATAAAGGAATATGCCGCCCTTCAGCAGATTCCTGTGAAAATCGGAAACGAGCGAACCGATATATCTTGAAGTGTAGGGCCGGCCTGTTGCATCCTCTTCCTCCTGGCAATATTTTATGTACTTTTTTACTCCTGCAGGAAAATGCACATAATTTCCCTCGTTGATCGAATATATGAATCCGTCAGCCGGTGTTCTGATTTCGGGGTGGGAGAGGCAGAACTCGCCGAGGGAAGGATCCAGTGTGAACCCGTTCACTCCATTGCCGGTAGTGTAGACCAGCATAGTGGATGAGCCATAAATTATATAACCTGCAGCAACCTGCTTTGAGCCTTCCTGCAGGAAATCGGAGCTATTTACCTTTTCACCCCTTTGTGACTGCCTCACGTAAATCGAGAAAATTGAACCTACCGACACATTATAATCGATATTTGAAGATCCGTCAAGGGGATCTATGCAGACAATGTATTTCGCATTCGTTGCGAACGACTGGGTAAATGCAATCTCATGTTCATTCTCTTCAGTTGCCACGCCACAGCATTCACCACTCGAAAGAAGGGCATTTATGAATACCTCGTCGGCATACACATCGAGCTTTTGCTGGCTCTCTCCCTGGATGTTGACGTTCCCGGCTTTTCCGATTACATCGACAAGCCCTGCCTTATTAATTTTCTTGTTAACCATCTTTGCTGCCGTTCCGATATGGCTCAACAGGCTTGAGAGCTCGCCTTTGGCAAAAGGAAAATCCTTCTGTTTCAGATTTATAAAATCATTCAGTGTTGTGATGTTGTAACTGGTCATGTATGATTACAGGTTATCTTATAAAAACACACGGACAGTAAATCTGTTCATGTCCAAATAGGGAACGGTGGGTGATTTCATTGTTAAGAAAATGGAGTATTTTTGAAAAAATTTTTCATGAAAGTTTACAAGTTCGGAGGAGCATCGGTCAGGGATGGAGAAGGAATAATCAATCTTTCAGGCATTGTTTCATTTGAAAAGGATGACCTGGTTGTTGTTGTTTCCGCCTTCGGCAAGACGACCAATGCCCTCGAGAAGGTATTGAAGGAATGGTACGAAGGGGATGATAATTACGGAAATTCCCTTGAAGTGATAATTAATTATCATTTACAGGTGATGAAAGGAATTTTCCATTCATGCAACCCTGTGGAAAACGATATTGAATCATCGTTTGGAAAATTAAGGAATTATCTTGTAAACCATGAGAAATCAACTTATGATTTTGAATATGACCAGATTGTATCATTCGGTGAAATATGGTCGACGATCATAGTTGCAGGGTATCTCAAGACCATGTTCCCGGGTGTGGAATGGATCGATATAAGGAAATGCCTTGTAACTGATTCCCGTTATCGTGATGCAAATGTTTTGTGGGAAGAGAGCGCCCGCAGGATTAAGCAGGCAATTGATTTTTCCAGAACCAGGATATTTGTTACTCAGGGTTTCATAGGCGGCACGCAGGAAGGTTATTCGACAACACTGGGACGGGAGGGTTCGGATTATACGGCTGCAGTAATTGCAAACATGCTCGATGCCGTGAGTGTTACGGTCTGGAAGGATGTTCCGGGGATTCTCAATGCCGATCCCAAATGGAAGGAGGAGGCGGTTAAGCTTGATGAAATCTCTTACAGGGAGGCTGTTGAAATGACTTTTTCAGGTGCAAAGGTTATTCATCCTAAAACCATAAAACCTCTGCATAATAAGGGCATCCCTCTTCATGTTAAATCATTTGTTTCACCAGGATTGCCCGGAACCGTCATTAAAGATGAACCGGAAATAAAAAGAACAATTCCTGTATTCATAAGGAAGGAGGATCAGGTACTTATCTCGATTCTTCCGAATGATCTCTCCTTTGTAATGGGCGATAACCTCAGCCGCATATTCAGGTATTTTTCAGAAAGGGGCATCAAGGTGAATATTGTTGAAGCAAGTGCTGTCAGCATCGATGTGTGTGTGAATGATGAAAGGGAGAAGATGAAGTCATTTATGGATGAGCTTAAGCCCGAGTTCACAATTGTTTACAATGAGCATGTCGAGATGCTTACCATTCGGCATTATACCGAAGATTCAATAAAAGAAATACTAGATGGGCGAGAAGTGCTTCTGGAGCAAAGGACAAGGAGCACGGTGAGGTTTGTGGTGAGGAGAAATCAGGATCATCTGTCGAACATCAGCCTCTGTCCACGGTAATCCGCATTCAGCACGCCATTATCATACACAATGTTCCCGTTGACGATAGTCGTAAGGACCTTCGATCTGAAAGTAGTTCCCTCAAAAGGCGACCAGCCGCATTTATAAAGGAGATTTTCCTTTGAGACGGTCCATGGGTCGGAGGGATCCACGATGCAAAGGTCTGCTTTGTAACCCTCACGTATGAAGCCACGATTCCGGACGTTGAACAATATTGCCGGATTATGACACATCATTTCAACGATCTTCTCGATAGTAAAGATCTTCCTCTGCCACAATTCGAGCATGATCACCAGTGAATGCTGCACCAATG
>JBLNAO010000215.1:0-7732 GCA_050259395.1 Chloroflexota bacterium | reverse complement strand
GGAGTTTACGGACTTGATCAAAGACCGACGAACAATTTCGGCATCAGGCCTTCACTGAATCCTTTCCTTGAAAAACTTGCAGCAGCCGACAGCCTTATCGTAACCTGGTTCGGAAACCCTTACGGCCTCGAGAATCTTTCGGCTCTTCAGAAAGCCGGAGGCCTGGTGCTGGCGTACCAGGAAAATGAATTCACAGAAGATCTCTCGGCTCAGCTTATTTTCGGTGGAATAGGTGCTTCAGGCACTCTTCCGGTAAGCATCAATGAGCAATGGCCGGATGGCTTTGGACTGAATACTTCCTGGAATTCAAGATTGCAGTATGGCTTTCCTGAGAGTGCGGGAATTTCTTCGGAGTTGCTGGAAAGAAAAATAGATTCGATTGCACAGTCAGGGATTGCCGCAAAAGCATTTCCGGGGTGTGAGGTGATGGTTGCAAGAAAAGGAGTTGTTGTTTTCCAGAAAACATATGGTTATCACACTTATGAGAACAGGATTCCTGTGATGGAAAATGACCTGTACGACCTTGCCTCAGTGACTAAAGTGTCATCCACACTTGCCGGGCTGATGCTGCTCCAGAGCCAGGGAAAGTTCACCCCTGATGAAACTCTCGGCCATTACCTTCCCTATTTCAAAAACTCCAACAAGGGAGATATCAAAATGAGGGATTTTCTCACCCACCAGGCAGGATTGACCGCATGGATTGCTTTCTGGAAATCGACAGTGAAGAATGATGGTGAGTTCAAAAGGAGGGTTTTTGACTCCGAATACTCTTCAAAATACCCGCTTGAAGTTGCACAGGGCTTGTATATTAACAAAAATTACAGGAAGAGAATTTTTAAAGAAATAAAGAAAAGTCCTGTCGGGGAGAAAAAATATCTCTATTCGGATCTCACCTTTATTATTGCACCGGGGATTATTGAAAATCTAACCGGGCAAAAATGGTATGAATTTGTAACGGACAACATATATCACAAAATTGGAGCATACGATGTTGGTTTCAATCCATACCTGAAGTACAATCTAACCAGAATAGTGCCTACTGAATACGATTCATTGTTCAGGAAGCAGCTGCTTCACGGCACGGTACACGATGAAGGCGCTGCAATGCTTGGCGGCATCTCAGGGCATGCCGGCCTTTTTGCCACTGCGAATGATCTGATGAAGCTAATGGAATTGTACAGGAGGATGGGAGAATACGGGGGCCAGCAGATCATCAAAAGAGAAGTCATGGAGGAATACACCAGGGTACAATTTCCCGAAAACAAAAACCGTCGTGGCCTCGGTTTCGACAAGCCTCTGCTGAATAACTCAGAGGTTTCTGCAAAAGATGCTTATCCTGCGGCAAGCGCATCGCCGTCGAGCTTCGGCCATTCCGGTTATACCGGGACATTCGTATGGGTTGACCCCGAATATGATCTCAGCTATGTTTTCCTGTGCAACAGGGTTTATCCCACCCGCGAGAACAATAAGCTGTCGGACATGAACATCAGGTCGAATATCCTGCAGGCTGTATATGATTCAATAACAGATAAGTAAGAGCAAGTATAAAAAAGAAAAACCAGACTGTCATCTGACAATCTGGTTTTTGTTTTTGGGTGCCCAGGACAAGACTCGAACTTGCACACCCTTACGAGCACCAGCCCCTCAAGCTGGCGTGTCTACCAATTTCACCACCTGGGCGGTTTTGCTCAGAGCTCAGGGCAGAGGGCTCTGGGCAGTCTTCCTGCACTTTACGCTCAACGCTCTTCGCTCTACGCTGTTTTATGTGCCCAGAACAGGACTCGAACCTGCACATCATTACTGACACTAGTCCCTGAAACTAGCGCGTCTACCAATTTCGCCATCTGGGCCTGTTGGCTCAGAGCTCAGGGCTAAGGGCTCAGGGATTTGACCTGCGCACTGTGCTCTGTGCACTGCACAATAACGGCGAGCGGTGCACTCCTGCTCTGTTCCGAATTAAAGAACGTACTGTATTAGACAGCGGGTGCAAAAATAAAAATTATTTTATCAAACCGCAATACTCAAATGATTTTCTTAAATTAGTTTTTAAAACCCAACCAAAAACATTACGATTATGAAAAGGAATCTCCTCATTTTATGTGTCTTGTTGCTGACGATGAACATCTGCGCCCAGCAAATTGACAGTGCAACCGAAAAAATAATAGATGATTATGTAATAAGCAGAATGCTCATCGATAAAGAACCTGCCGATCCAACATTACTGAGCCAGGTATTTTCAGGCAGATTCTATAAGGTAGGCACGTTTTACTATTATGCTACCAGGGATGAGAATTCGGTATCCACCGCAGGCTGCAACCAGTTTTGGCTTAATATCAACAATGGCAAGGTGACCGAGGTGCAACAGCTCTCCTCCGATTCAAACCTCCCGGACATCTTATCATTATTAAAAAAAGAGTTCCTGCTGAAAGATGAAGCATCTGCCCTGAAGTTTGAAAAAGCACTGGATGCTCTGTTCCCTGTTGATGAGAAGGAAAAACTGAATGTGAAACACATGAAGAAGAACACTCAATGGATATTCCTCCGCGGAAAATTCTTTGATGACAGCACTGCAGTAATAGTCACAACAAATCCCAACGGGACCGTTTCTAAAGTTGAGGTTGTACTGGCTTATAATCCGGCAAGTTAAAACAATAGATTTCTTAGTTTTCAGCCATTTGAATATCAATTTGTCAGGTTATTTATTTGTTTACAAAAAAAATACGCCTGAAATATCGCATATTGATTAAAAGTATATTTTTGCTCTCCGTTCTGCAGAAGGATGCAGATATTTTTATATTAAAAAAATAAGGATGAAAATTATGAAATTCGGAGGGACTTCCGTTGGAAATCCCGACAGGATGAGAGCATTAATACCGCTCATCAATGATGATGAAGAAAAGATCGTCGTTCTCTCAGCAATGGCTGGAACCACAAACAGCCTTGTGGAAATCTCCAGTCTTCTTTATGCACACAAGGTAGATGAGGCATCACAAAAGATCGAAGCGCTGAGGTCGAAATATCATAAGGTTGTCGATGAGATGTATACAGCCGGGACGTTCGGCAAGTCAGGGCATGAACTGATAGATTCACATTTTGATTATATAGGAAACTTCACAACAAGGGTTTTTACGAAGCTGCAGGAAAAAGTCATCCTTGCACAGGGGGAGCTGATGTCTACTGCCCTTTTTCACCTCCTGCTCCAGGAAAAAGGAATCAAATCAATCCTTTTGCCGGCTCTTAACTTCATGAGGATCGACAAGGACGGTGAACCTGACTATTTCTACATTGAAGAAAATATTGAACGCGAACTGAAGAATCATCCTGCGGAAAAACTTATAATCACACAGGGGTTCATTTGCCGCAATGCATATGGTGAAGTTGACAACCTTAAAAGAGGAGGAAGCGACTTCACGGCATCGATCCTGGGCGCCGCACTGGATGTTGATGAAATTGAGATCTGGACTGATATCAACGGTTTTCACAACAACGATCCGAGATATGTCGAAAATACAGGTGTGATCCGCGAACTGACATTCGACGAAGCTGCTGAACTTGCATATTTCGGTGCAAAGATTCTCCATCCTTCCAGCGTGAATCCGGCACGCCAGAAGAAAATACCTGTAAGGCTTAAAAACACCATGGATCCTGCAGATGAAGGAACAGTCATCAAGTCTGAATCCAATCATATGGATTACAAAGCTGTTGCAGCTAAAGATGGTATTTCGGTTCTGAGGATCAGATCAGACAGGATGCTTATGGCATACGGGTTCCTCAGGAAAGTTTTTGAAATTTTCGAAGCTTACAAGACTCCTATCGACATGATCACTACTTCGGAGGTTTCAGTATCGATCACAATCGACAATTCGGAGTTTATAAACCAGATTGCGAAGGACCTCAAGGAACTTGGGAAGGTTGAAATTGAAGAGAACCAGACAATAATCTGCATCGTTGGAGATTTCCGGATACACAGGGTTGGTTCCGCGCCTGAGATTTTTGAGGCTCTGAATACTATCCCTCTGAAGATGATCTCATACGGCGGAAGCCCTAACAGCATTTCGCTGCTGATAGATACAAAAAACAAAATCGAAGCATTAAGACAATTAAGCGCCCACCTCTTCAAACAGAATTAGATGATCGACAAAAGGTACATTGAAAAGTTCAGGCAGGTTGAAACTCCCTTCTATTTTTACGATCTGGATGTTTTAAAAAAGACACTCGAAACGATCAGGAAAGAATCCGTAAAAGCAGGGTATGTGTCACATTATGCCCTGAAAGCAAATCCCAATCCCAGGATACTAAAGCTCATTGCATCATATGGGTTTGGTGCAGATTGTGTAAGCTGGAACGAGATAGCTGCCGCACTGGAGGCAGGTTTTCCTGCTTCGGGAATTGTTTTTGCAGGTGTGGGCAAATCGGATCGGGAGATCGAAAATGCACTGAAGGCCGATATCTTCTGCTTCAACTGCGAGTCAATACCAGAGATGGAAGTAATAAACGAAATTGCTGCAAAACACAATAAAACTGCAAGGATCGCCCTCAGGATTAACCCTTACATCGACGCTCACACACATAAGTACATTACTACCGGAATAGAAGAAAGCAAATTCGGGATAAATATCGAGGCTCTCGGAGATGTTGTAAAGAGACTGGCTGACCTTAAAAGACTTAAGCTGATCGGAATTCATTTCCATGTCGGTTCACAGATAACCAGGATGTCGGTTTTCAAAAGCCTCTGCGCAAGGATAAACGAGCTTCAGGATTGGTTCTCGGAAAGGAACCTGGAGCTTAGTGTAATAAATGTAGGAGGAGGACTTGGTATCGATTACGAGGATCCTTCAAAAGACCCGGGATTCCCTGAATATTTCGCTTTGCTTGGCGAGTTCATCAAACTCAGGCCCGGACAAACACTTCATTTAGAACCGGGACGATCGATTGTGGGTCAGTGTGGCAGCCTGATTACCAGGGTGCTATACGTTAAGAGCGGCACAAACACTCTTTTTGCAATCGTCGATGCCGGCATGACCGATCTCATACGCCCGGCGCTTTACCAGGCGAAACATAAAATAGAGAATATAACATCTGATGAAGAGACGCTCAAATATGATGTGGTTGGCCCTATTTGTGAATCATCAGACACATTCGGCAAGCAGATAGAGCTTTCAGCAACAAAAAGAGGAGATCTTATTGCCATTCGTTCAGCAGGAGCTTATGGAGAAGCGATGGCTTCCAGGTATAATCTCCGCGACCTGCCGAAAGCTGTGTTCTCGGAAGATCTTTTTTAAGTTCAGGATATATCCTTTGGTTCAAAATAATCGCCGGTCTTCATTATGGCTGGCGATTTATTTGTTGCTGAAAGTCAGGGCATCATAGTTTCATTCTCCTTTCCCACCTTGCTGTGCTTCTTACCATAAAAGAAGTAGATAAGAAAACCAAGCATCATCCAGATAAGAAGCCTGAGCCAGGTATCGAGCGGCAGGGCAGCCATCTGGGCAAAGCAGATCACCGCGCCAAGGATAGGTATGACAGGTACCCATGGAGTTCTGAATGGCCTTTCGATATCAGGCCTTGTCTTTCTCAGAACCATTACACTTACACAGACAATAATAAAGGCCAGGAGTGTGCCTATCGAAACAAGCTCTCCCAGGATGCTGATCGGAAGCAACCCTGCAATGATCATTGCAACAAGGCCGGTGACGATAGTGCTTATATAAGGAGTTTTGAACTTTGGATGAACCTTTGAAAAAACCGGCGGCAGAAGACCATCTTTCGACATTGTGAAGAAAATACGCGGCTGCCCCATAAGCATCACAAGTATTACCGAGCTGAGTCCTGCAATTGCAGCAATCTTGACAATCGGCCTTAGCCAGAACATTCCTTTTCCCATTGCATCAACACCGACGGCTACCGGATCGGGGACATTGAGCGTGGTATAGCTTACAACGCCTGTAAGCACAAGAGCTACAAGAATATACAAGATTGTGGAAATTCCAAGAGACCCGAGGATTCCAACAGGCATGTCTTTCTGCGGGTTCCGGGCTTCCTGAGCTGCTGTCGATACTGCATCAAATCCTATGTAGGCAAAGAAAATAACCCCTGCTCCTCTCAGGATACCGCTGAATCCGAACTTGCCAAATGAGCCCTGGTTCTCCGGAATGAATGGATGCCAGTTTGCTGACTTTACAAACATGAATCCTATGGCAATGAACAGGATGATCACTGCTACCTTTGTTATAACCATTATATTGTTGAAGTTGGCAGATTCCCTTATCCCGATTACAAGCAGGGTCGAGAGTAATGCCACGATGAACATTGCTGGTATGTTAAGGACACAGGTCACATGGGCAAGTGAATTCACATCGATGCCGGATGAAATAAGTGTCTGTGCAAAAGCATCATTGAGAGGCTTCCATCCCATATTAGGAACATCCACCAGGACTGTTCCTACGGCTCCTGTGAATTGCGGTGGTATAATAATATTGAGATCCTTTAAAAAACTAACCACATAACCCGACCAGCCAACGGCAACCGTTGAAGCGGCAAAAAGATATTCAAGGATGAGGTCCCAGCCAATTATCCAGGCAAGAAACTCACCGAGAGTCGCATATGAATAGGTGTATGCACTTCCGGCAATGGGTATCATAGACGCGAATTCCGCGTAACAAAGACCGGCAAATCCGCAAGCCAGACCCGAAATTATAAATGAAAGGACAATTCCCGGTCCGGCATACTGAGCTGCAGCCTGGCCGGTAAGAACAAATATGCCGGCGCCGATTATTGCCCCGATACCAAGGGTAGTCAGGTTAAGCGCTGTCAGTGATCTTTTGAAACCACTTGAATCCTTAGATTCATTCTGCAACTGCGACAGCGGCTTCGTGAGGAATAACCGGTTTTTCGACATCTTATTCTGGTTTGTTCGTTTTAAAAAGGTTAACTTTTACAAACCTAACTTTTTTTTTGTAAAATAAAATCATCATTTGTTCTTACCGGCTTCCCGGAACAGTAAAAAAATTAAAATTTTTAAATGTATTTTTGAAATTCACTTCAAAATAATCCGTAATGCGTAGAAATGTTCTTCTGATTCTCGTCCTGCTCCTATCGGCATGCTCCCCTCTGAAAAAATATGAATCTCTTCCCGAAGTCACAGCCTGGGAAAAGGATATCAGGCAATTTGAAGAACTTGATAAGAAAGAGGCATATCCTGAAAATGCAGTACTTTTCACCGGAAGCTCCAGCATTCGTTTGTGGACTACGCTCAGGCGCGATATGGCACCCTACCCTGTTATACAGAGAGGCTTTGGCGGTTCCAGACTCAGCGATTTCGTTGTGTATGCCGATCGCATTGTCGCGCCCCATCCCTGCAGTGCTATTGTCATATTCATTGCAAATGATATAACAGGCAGCACCAATGATAAGAAACCTGCCGAAGTGGCTTCATTGTTCCGGTATGCGCTCAAGACAATCAGGAAGACTCATCCTGAAACACCATTATTCTGGATCGAGGTAACTCCCACCCCTTCGAGGTGGAAAGTATGGCAACAGATTAAGGAAGCAAACAATTTAATTAAGGATATATGTGAAAAACAGGAGAATACATATTTTATAAGCACAAGCGCATCTTTCCTTAATAATGACGGTCTTCCGGAAGACGGGTATTTTGTATCGGATAAACTTCATCTTAATGCAGATGGTTATAAGGTCTGGACAGATGTAATCAAAAAGGAAATCAACAAGG
>JBLNAO010000214.1:0-14204 GCA_050259395.1 Chloroflexota bacterium | reverse complement strand
ATTGCGCCGGTAACATCCTTGTTAACAAGAAACCCGACAAGGCTCGAGCGGCTGAATATCTCGCGCTGCAGGACCCCAACCGCATAATTTGAAGCAGGGATTGCGTCTCGCGATCCTGTCTGGATGTCCATCATGCCGATACGCCATTTGTCACCGATGCGGCCGGTGAGCCTGCCTCCATAATTTACAGGCACATTGAGCCCAACCCTTCTCGAGAAGAAAGGCTGTGCGGCCGTGTTGCCGAGATTGGCAAAAAGGTCGCTGTTCTCGAGAAAGAATTGTCGCCTCTCAGGGTAAAACAGTTCAAACCTGTCAAGATTGGTCTGCTGCCTGTCTTCCTCGACCTGGGAATAATCAGGATTGACTGTAAGGTCGAGGTTCAATGAGGTGGAGAGTATCATTTTGGCATCAACGCCTGCATTCCATTTCCATTGTGCAGCGTCGCCGGCTTCAGTGTTCTTTATCACCTTAGAAGTGGCATAGGGGATGAGCGACATCCGGAGGCCTGCCTTGTCCGGGGGCTTGTCCCAGACGAGAGTCCCGGCATAGGGAAGCGAGTTATGCGGGAATTGTCGCGGCACGGGAGCCCAGGCGGATTTTTCGTTCGTTTTAAGATCGAGACGGCCAAAATTGATGCCCCATTCGCCGATTCCGCCAAAATACCGGAGGCTGCGGAAAGGGATAGCCATCTCGACCACCCACCGGTCGGGATAGCTCCTGACAGCCGATTTCCATTTAATATCCCAGGTAAAGCTCGAAACGGTGCCGTTGTTGATCACTCCGTCACATTGGGCGCCAGCTGCAGAGGAACCGAAAATAAAACCGTTTGTAAGGTTATTGTAAGTGTCGATGTGCACCCTGAAATTATCGTTCTTGTTGAATTCAAAATCTCTCCTCAGTGATTCCACAGGCCGCTTGCCGGGGGTCGGGTCATAGCAGACAGCTCCTATATAAATGTTTGATTTATCGTATGTGATAATAACGGATGTCTGTGCGACAGCAAAACCCGTATCCACAGGGGTCACACGTGTGAAGTTCTTTGCTGAATCGCAATGCCGCCATGATTCCTCATCGAGCAGGCCGTCGATACTCATTTCACCTCCCGTGGGAAGTATCTGAAGACGATATTTATCGCGGTTTACTGCCTTTGCCTGGGCAGATAATGACAATTCCCCGAAGAGGAAAGTTAAAGTGAAAAGAATGAATTTGACGTAACGCATCTTGAAAAATGTGATGCGAAAATAAACATTTAATCCGAATGCCAGCTCCCGGATTATTCACACATTCTTGTTCCTGTCAATTCTCTCACTTAATCCGAAACGGCTTCACCTTCCAGATCTTGTCGCAGTATTCAAGGATGGCCCGGTCTGACGAGAATTTGCCCATTCTTGCAACGTTAAGTATGCACTTCCTGTTCCATCCGGAAGCGTTTTTCCAGGTTTCGGACACCAGGTCGTGGCAGGCAACATATAATGGGTAATCTGCAAGTAGCATGTAAGGATCATCCCAAAGGAGCTTGCCGGTGATATCACTGAACAGGTTGCCATCGCCTTTGGAGAAACAACCTGAGTTAATTGTGTTTATCACTTCCCGCAATTCATCGTTATTTTCATAGATGAAGTGAGGATTGTAGCCGTTGCGTTTGGATTCCTCTACCTGGCATGCCGTAAGGCCAAATAAAAAGAAATTATCATCACCCACTTCTTCCCTGATCTCTACATTTGCACCGTCGAGAGTGCCTATTGTGAGGGCGCCGTTCATCGAAAACTTCATATTTCCCGTTCCGCTGGCTTCCTTGCCCGCAGTTGATATCTGCTCTGAAAGGTCTGCTGCGGGGTAGATATGCTGTGCATTTGTTACGTTAAAATCAGGGAAGAAGACAACCTTCATCCTGTCTTTTACATCAGGGTCATTGTTCACTACATCACCTACCGAATTGATCATCTTGACAATGAGCTTGGCCATATGATATCCGGGTGCTGCCTTGCCGCCGAAAATGTAAGTGCGGGGGACAATGTCAATGCCGGGATTGTGCTTTATGCGCAGGTATTGTGTGATTATATTCAATACGTTAAGGTGCTGGCGCTTGTACTCGTGAATTCGCTTCACATGAATGTCGAACATCGATGAGGGATCAACGATAATGCCCGTCCTTTCTCTTATCAAAAATGCCAGGAGCTTCTTGTTACCCAGTTTTACATTCCGGAATTGTTCCACGAAAGCGGGATCGGATGCAAGCGGTTCCAGCTTGCGCAGCTCATCGAGGTTGCCGGGCCATTTATCTCCGATTGAATCTGTAAGAAGCATGGTTAATCCGGGGTTGCTAAGAACCATGAAGCGGCGAGGTGTCACCCCGTTCGTGACATTAAAGAAACGCTGCGGGAACATCTCCACCCAGTCTGGCAAAACCAGTTGTTTGAGTAGTCCGGTATGCAATGCAGCCACGCCGTTAATAGCAGAGCTGCC
The DNA here is from genome assembly GCA_050259395.1 of Chloroflexota bacterium. Classification (GTDB taxonomy): domain Bacteria; phylum Bacteroidota; class Bacteroidia; order Bacteroidales; family VadinHA17; genus LD21. Next base: position 11,738 of record JBLNAO010000214.1, on the reverse strand, counting down.
TGCACAGGCAAGGTTAGCCATGCGGATATATTTCCCGCCCGTCTCATCAATTATTGACATTCGCGATAATTTGCCGTCATCACCCGGATAACGGCTGCTCACTTCTTTCAGGAAGCGCTGATTGATCTCATATATTATCTCGAGGATGCGCGGCATCAGGTATTCGAAGAAGCTGACGGACCATTTTTCCAATGCCTCGGGAAGCAGTGTGTGATTGGTGTAGCTGAATGTTTTGCGGGTAGTATCCCATGCCGTGTCCCAGTCAATTTTATAATCATCCAGGAGTATGCGCATAAGTTCTGCCACCGCCACAGACGGATGCGTGTCGTTGAGCTGTATGGCCCATCTTTTATGAAATTCCTGCGGCTTGCCGTCGAATCTCAGATGGATATTCATCATGTCCTGAAGTGAACACGAAACAAAGAAGTACTGCTGCTTAAGTCGCAGTTTCTTTCCCTGGAGCAACTCATCGTTGGGATACAACACCTTGCTGAGATTCTCAGACTTCACCTTATTCTCAACGGCCTTATAATAATCACCGGTATTGAATGATGAAAAGTCAAAGGATTCCTCAGCTTCAGACCTCCAAAGCCTCAGAAAGTTACACGAGGGCACGCGGTATCCCATCACCGGGGAGTCGTATGGAATACCTTTGACCATATAGTCAGGTTTCCAGCGAAAGAAGGTGCGTCCTTCGGTATCCACATAAGATTCGGTGTGGCCGCCGAAATTGACATTCACAGAAAGCTCTGGCCTGGCGACCTCCCATGGATTGCCATATCGCAACCATTTGTCGGTTATTTCAAACTGCCAGCCATCACGGATCTCCTGGTCAAAGATGCCGAACTCATAACGTATTCCGTAACCGATTGCAGGAATTTGCTGTGTTGCCAGCGAGTCTATGTAACAGGCTGCCAGGCGGCCCAGCCCCCCATTGCCGAGTCCCGGTTCTTCTTCGCATTCTGCAACCTTGTCGAAGTTAAATCCAAGTTCTTCAACGGCCTGCTTCATCTCATCGTAAATATTCAGGGCAATAAGGTTGGAACCTAACTGCGGCCCGAGAAGAAACTCTGCTGAGAGATAGCTTACCAGTCGCACATTGTTTTCAAACACTGCATTCATTGTCCGGTGTTCACGTTGTTGCAGCCTGTCGCGTACCGCAAACGATACAGCCATGTACAGGTCGTTAAGAGAAGTATTGGCAATGTTCCTTCCCTGCTGGTAAAACAAATGCTCTGTAACTGCCTGTTTCAGGGATTGTACATCCATTCCGCTGCGGACATCAATTGTTGAAGCGTTTGCAGGTTTCCAAACTTTTGGATCAGCGCTTTGTGTCATAAGAAAATGTTTAAATCTTTCGGCCAATTTGTAAAATAAAAGATATGAATAAATATTATTCTGACATACCCTTGATTAAACAATATGAGTTAAGGCCTTCGACCGATCACTCCGGCTCCGCATCAGTGGGCAGCTTCGAATCTGCCTCAGTGGGAGGGGCTCTCATGGATTACTACAAAACCTGAAAAACTCACACTGAGGTTCACAGAGGACCACAGAGAGCCACGGAGAGGCGAAAAATAAATTGGCAGAGCGTTTACCCGTTTCTCTTTTTGGTTAAATGTTCAATAAGATCGTTTACAGTAGTGAGATCCGTTCCGGTAAGTGCGGCGAGCTTTTCAGCATCGGGTTGCCTTCCGGCATTGAGCTCAGGGATGATCAATGAAATGACTTTATTGATCTTGTCAAGATTTTCCTTCTCACCTGGTGCGCTATTCTTTTTGAAAAGATCCTCATATGGCATGAGTGTCAGTTTTCGTTTTAGAATGTCCGATGCAACTGACAACATTGTTAATCCAACCCTGATAAATGGCTCAGATGATATGTCAAAACCAAGCTCCTTCAACTTCCCGGCAAGAGCATCAAAACCTTTGTCAGTCATGGCTGACAGCACAAGGGAATTATTGTTTTCATCATAATATACCGTCGAATGATGAGGTGCCCCTTCCCAGCCCTTAAGCAAAAACTCGTATACACCCTTTTTGTATTCGGAATTGAAGTCGGTTGAAAACTTACCGGGATCGAATGAACCAGGTTCATATTCAGCGACATTATGCACCAGAAGATCCTCGTTATGAACAAGAACCGGCATCCGTGAACCGGAAATAAGCATCATGTAAGGAAGCGGATCATACTCTACATGCTCAAGCAGCGTATCTTCATCCTCAATGTCGGGATTAAGCTCGGTGGCAAAGAAGAAAATGTCGTCTGGTCCGAATGACTGGTATGAAGCGATAACTCCATAGCTCTGCCAGCAATCGCCATTGAAGGATATTGTGTTAAACCAAAGGAGCGGGTTCATATCCTTGAGCGTCGAAGTTATCCCCGGGGAGTACAGCAGGTATTCTTCAGATGTAAAAACATCCTCCATCTTGTAGAAATTATCTGCCGGGTTGTCAATTATTACAGAGAAGCTGAACTTCCACGGGTGTTCTGCCTGGAACCTGAGAAAGCTGAGTTGGGAATCGCTGAGTTGCCGGAGCTCCTTATGTCCCAGGAAATTATGTATCAGTCCGTCCTTTTTAAAGATCTTCTGAACAATGTACTGTGCTTTCAGGCGGTTTGTCAGCTCTTCGGGGAAAGAACGGGTTATATGCCTGTATTTTGAAAAATCCTGTTCCATTTTCTTCGCGAGATTGTTCCTGGAGGCGGCATAATACATAAGGAACTCGTCTATCACCTTTGAGGCGACTGCACTGGTCTCATCACATTTTTGTTTTATGGCGGCAAAGTCTTTCATGCGGATAAAATTTTACAAGGATAGGGATTATTTGGGAGAAAAGAAGGGGAGTGACTAAAGTGACTAAAGTGAGCTAAAGTGACTAAATTGAGTCAGGTCATGCGAGGAAAAGCATTATCTAGCTGGAATTGCGACGATCCTGCTTCCTGAAACCGTCCTGGTGGTCGTTCGTCCAAGTATTACCACGTCAACAATTGCCATCACATCGTTACTCAGCTTCTCTGCCCGGGCACGATCCCCGGCCGCTCCTTCATTATCACCCAGCAATTCCTTGCATTTTGCCCTGAAGCTGTACAATTCATGATCATATTCATTGTCTTTGATGGCCCTGTCGAATGCTTTCATTGCTTTGTCATATTTAGCCTCATTGAACAGCTTCACAGCCCTCTCCTTATTATCTGCAGGCATTACATCTATATAAATCCTGTACCGGAAAACAAACTGATACTCTTTCCCAAATGGGATATAATCAAGCTCTTCGGGATTCCATTTTGCCAGGTAGTTCAGTGTTACGATTGAATTTGTCGAAAGGAGAAGATCTGGTGACTTCAGGATCAGAGGTTCTGATAATTTCCCCGACTTGTCGAGCTCACATGAAAGAATGACATCTCCCCAGGTTTTTGTTGACAAAGCATGTTCGGGGTAAGCGGCTTTCTTCGAAAGGAAGTCCGAGAGCTCTTTTTTGAATTGATCTGCTTTTTCTGAATGGCTTGAATCCGGCAGGCTAACCTGGCCAAAAGTAATTACGGACAGGAAGCAGAAAAGGGCAGTGAGAGGAGAGGTTTGTGGTTTCATTGTATTGCCTGTTTTAATATTCAGGATGAGCGAGAATAGTCCCGCTGTTGTACTTCTGTCAAATATTACTGTCTTCTTCATGAGTAATTTTAAAAGTACCCACAGGTCTTTTATATGCCAGAGTTTTAAAGTTAATTTATTTTTCTTTCCGGCTGTGAGGGATACCGAACAAGATTCATCCTTATTTGTTTAACCGATGGCAATCAAAAAGCCATATCCCATGAAATCTTTAATAAAGACTTACCTGCTTGTCCCGGTTTCATTGTTCATACTTTTCAACTTTGCTGTTTTTTCAATAAGTTTCGTAGGTAATGGAGCTGCCATTGAACGCGAGATCATTAAAAACATCGATATCGCCAAAGGAAAGTACTCCGGAACAGCCGAAGATGCACTTATGGCATTTCTTGCAGACACTGCAAACACTGCCAGGGATCGCTCGAGGGTGGCGGTATGGACACTCGGTCAGATTAAATCGCGGAAAGCATTATCAATGCTTGAAGAATATTACCATGATGATCCAACAGGTTTAACGTGTCATAATCATCATGATCTTGTGCTCTGCCAGAGTGGATTGCACAGGTCGATTGTTGCCATTGAATCAAAATGGAAGATGCATCAGGAGTTCAATAAATAGTGACTTCAGGTAAAACGGAAAGCCAAAAATCGTGGTCCCCATGCCAATGGAAAACTGATCGGTGAGGCCAAATTGGACATCATGAACGCTGAAATAGAAGGGGCGATACCGGATTCTCAACATCACAGTTCACGCTATTTCTTTTCTCCATCATCCAATTGCGGTAAAGTAATACGAAAACTCTAAAGTAGCTCATTTTAAGGGGAAAGTCAAGAGAAGTGCTCTTGAGTGCTTCAGAGTGCAATAAAGTATTTAGAGTCAGGGGAAATGCATCAGGGTGGGGAAGTGTACACCAGATAATTTAAAGTTGTGGATTTAACAGTCCTTGTTTTAAGCTGAGATTCTAAAATCGGATTATTCAAAAAGAATAATTAACTTGGAGAAACTTTGAAAAGAACTAACCTCAAAATGCTATGATAAAAAACAAAACTATCAGCCGCAGAGGATTCATAGGAACAACTTCTGCCGCTGCAACAGGATTGCTGATTGTCCCGTCCCACGCCATCTCAGGGCTGGGCCACACTGCTCCGAGCGACAAACTTAACATAGCCGGAATCGGCATTGGAGGAATGGGAAAAGGCAACCTTCAGAGAATGGCCACAGAAAACATAGTTGCCCTGTGTGATGTCGACTGGGGTGTCGGCAGGAACAACGTACCCCAGATATTCGATACTTACCCAAAAGCAAAAAGGTATTACGACTGGCGGATTATGTTTGATGAGATGGGCAAATCAATCGATGCCATCATGGTTGCAACCTCCGACCACAACCATGCCGGTCCGACTGCACATGCAATTACTTTGGGAAAACACACCTATACCCAGAAACCACTAACTCACAGCGTCTATGAATCAAGATTGCTTACAAAACTGGCTGCAAAATACAAGGTTGCAACGCAGATGGGAAACCAGGGTTCATCAGCTGAAGGTGTGCGGCTGGCCTGTGAATGGATATGGAATGGTGAGATAGGGGAGGTGAGAAAAATTGAAGCTTATACAAATCGCCCGATATGGCCGCAGGGAATACCTACTCCTTCAGAGGCTCAGCCTGTGCCTGAAACCCTTAAGTGGGACCTGTTCATAGGTCCGGCAAAATTCCGTCCATACAACTCCGCCTATCATCCCTGGATTTGGAGAGGCTGGTGGGATTATGGAACAGGTGCTCTTGGTGATATGGCATGTCACGTCATGCATCCCGTGTTTACAGCGATGAAGCTCCTGTATCCGGTGAAAGTGGTCGGCAGTTCAGCCCAGTTCACAATCGACAGCCCTCCGGTTTCCGAGATAATGCATCTTACATATCCGGAACGCAAAAAGCCGGATGACATTAAGATCAACCTTCCAGAAGTGGAAGTCACATGGTACGATGGCGGTCTCAAACCAAAATTACCTGACAACTGGCCTGTTAAGAGAGTCCAGAATTCGGGTGTTCTGTTTTATGGTACGAAAGACATACTGGTATGCGGTGAGTATGGAACTGATCCTATATTATTGTCAGGCAGGGTGCCGGAGGTTCCTAAGACACTCCGCAGGATTGAAGTATCACATGAACAGGACTGGATCCGTGCATGCAAGGAAAGCCCAGAAAGCAGGGTGCCTGCAGCTTCTGATTTCGCTGTTTCAGGTCCGTTCAATGAAATGGTTGTCATGGGAGTGCTTGCAACACGGCTTCAGAGCCTTAACAAGGTGCTGCTGTGGGATGGTCCGGGTATGAAGTTTACAAACCTGGCAGACGGAGATACAATAAGCCTGAGCAGAACAGAAAAGATGAATGCCAGATCTTTCGCAGAAGAATTGATAAAGCATACATATCATAACGGTTTTACTTTACCGGACATGCCGGCTTAGGCTGGTCCTGAAAAGGAAAGATAATCCTGTGGCATCGTGATCATTGCTCACTTTTGACTGCGCTAAGTGACCTGTAGGATAACGTTCATGTGTTTATTTTAATATCACACTCGAATACCCGGGCACCTCAACCTGTTTATTCTTTATCTGACCGTTTTTGTCAGAATAATACACGGCTGTGAACTGCCTGGCATTTGCCGGTAAATTGATTACCTGTTTTATCCCTGAAAGATTGTGAAGTACCAGCAATTTTTGACTTGCTTCGGAACGTAAGAAAGCACAGACCGACGGATTCTGAATTGCAACAGGGACGAGTTCCCCGTTTGTCAATGCGGGGCTGTTGTTCCTTAACCTGATCAACTGCCTGTAATGATTGTAAAGTGAAGCTTCATCTGCAACCTGCACGGACAAAGGTATTACTGTGGTATCTGTCGAGAACCGGGGAGCCTCCCAGGTGGTTCTGATTTCATCTTTTGATTTTTCATCCCAGATAAAAGGTTCCCTGATGAAGGGATCGGGTTTCCTGCCCACCATTCCAATCTCTTCACCATAATAAATGTATGGTGAGCCCGGAAGCGTCAGCAATATTGAAGCCGCCATTTTAGCTTTATCAATGCTCCCGTTCACACTGCTGAGTATCCTGTCCTGGTCATGGTTTGTGAGGAAAGTGTTGTCGATATAATCAGGATTTACTGACTTGTAAGCATCCAGTATTTTTTTATGATCTGCTGCGAGCTGACCTCCCTTTTCATTGTTTACGGCTTTAATGATCGCTGATCCCAGGTCAAAATTGAATAGAGCAGGAATCCCTTTCAGATAAGGAGCAGCCTCTTCGAAATTGGTCCACACTTCACCGACTATGTAAACGTTCTCTTTGATCTTCCTCATTTCCTGGAGAAAATATTCCCACCATTTATGATTATCGGTTGCCCTGTTATCGGGAAATACATGCCTTGCAGCATCGAGCCTGAATCCGTCCACGTTCATTTCCGTTAGCCAGAACCTACCGATGTCGAATATCTCCTGCCGCAGCTTCGGATTGTCGAAATTAAGATCCGGCATGTTCGATCCGAAATGTGCAAAATACAGGTAATCACTGCCTTTTACCGGGTACCAGTTGCTTCTTTTCTGCCCGGCCGGAGGCTTTACCTGCGGATCATCCTTATGAGCCCAGACATAATAGTCCCAGTATTTTATATGCTGGTCTTTCACAGCTTCCTTAAACCAGATGTTACCCTTCCCGGAATGATTGACTACAAGATCGATTATGACGTGAATGCCTCTTTTGTGGGCTTCATCGACGAAGTTTTTAAAATCCTTCAAGGTTCCGTAATCGGGATGCACATCATAATAATCATTGACGTTGTATTTATGATAAGTGTCAGAGGGATTTATTGGCATCAGCCATACAGCTTCTATGCCAAGCTCTTCCAGGTAATCCAGTTTTGAAGTCATGCCGTTGAAATCACCGATACCATCGTGATTGGAATCGGCAAAAGACTGCACAAAGATCTCATACGTGACTGCTTTTGGCCAATCGCTTACCTTTTTTTCCTGAGCGGAAATTGTAAACAGGAAGAAGATGTTTAAAGCAAAGAGGAAGATCGTTTTCATAGGTTTGGGTAATGGTATCAGGCATAAGGTTTTAAGCGATAGGAGTCCGGATCCACAACTGCGAATATACAAAAACAACATGAATCTGGTTTACGGGTGATCCTCCTGTATTCCGGATGTCATTGCATTATATGTGATTTTTCGAGTGTGAAATAAAAGGTGGTTCCTTTGCCCTCACCTTCGGAAGTAAACCAGACCGAGCCCTGATGTATTTCAACGATTCTTTTTATGAGAGCCAGGCCGATGCCTGTTCCTTCAGTTTTATTATCGAGCTTTTCAAACAGACCGAACAACTTATCATGATACCTCGGATCGATGCCCGACCCATTATCACGGACATAGAGCACTATGTGCCCGCCCGGATCAGTATTTGAACCTATTTCAACAAGAGGCTCAGGCTGCTGGCCCATGAATTTCACTGCGTTGTCGAGAAGATTCTGGTAAAGCTGCAACAACCGTTGTGCATGCCCGTAGAGCATAACTTCGGGTCCTGTAATTATCACCTTTGCCCTGGCGCTGATTATCCTTCCGGCAACCAGGTCTACGGCTGACTGCGCTATGGTTTTCATCGCAACAGGTGTTTTCGGATCCTCTTTCCTTCCTATCCTTGACAGTTCGAGGAGTTCATTCAGCAGGTTTCCCATCTTGTCTGCCGCATTTTCGATATACCTGATGTCTTTCTCCCATGATATTTTATCCTGGTTGGCAATATCCTCCCTGAGGTAAGCGGTGAACGATTTAATGGTTACAAGCGGGCTTTTCAGATCATGCGAAACTGTATAAATAAATCTTGTCAGTTCTTCATTCTTTGTCTTTATCTCGTACTCGGTCCTTTTTTGCTCTGTTATATCTTCAAAGACCGTGGCAAACTGGCCTTTTCGCGGGGAAACGGCATCGATCATGAAATACCTGTCGAGCTGCTCAATATGAATTTCGAACCGGTGTGACTTCTGAGTCGAAGCAACTTCCAGGTAAGTATCGAAATACGGAGGTTCGTCTGTCTGATATAACTCTGTTGCAAGGGCTCCGACAGCCTGATCTTTGTCTATTCCTATTATGTTTTTATAAGCGGGATTAACATCGATGATCCTGTAATTTACCGGTTTTTCACCGTCGTAAATTATTTCATGAATAGCAACACCCTCGCTGATATTTTCGAACAGGGTACGGAATTTTTCTTCAATTTCTTTCACTCTTGTAATGTCCCTGGTTATTGCGAGGATCGATCCGAGGCTGCCACTGCTGTCCCTTTCGGGTACGAATACAGAATGAAACTGAAGATGGCCCAGGGAAGGGCTGTCAAATTCAAATTCCGCATTTCTCTGTTCCCCGGAATCAATGACTTCTTCAAAGATCTTGTTCCAGAAGGCGACGTTATCTCCGGGCATCCCGAGTTCATCGTTGGTCCTGCCAAGGATCTGTTCACGTGACTTCCCATATACTTTTTCACCATAAGGATTGATAAACATGTGCCTCAGTGAAAGGTCAAACCTGGCAATGACATCAGGTGAGTTATCAGTAATTGACTTAAGTTCTTCGCGGCTGTGCCGCAATGCTTCTTCAGCTTTTTTAAGATCAGTTACATTCATCATCGATATAACGCCTCCCGTGTGTTTCCCTGATATCATAAGTGGCGCTGAGCTTACACTTATCCACGAGGCGCGGACCCTGGTTTTGAATAAAAGTACCTGGTTGATTGTCGTTTCACCTTCTACTGCTGCTTTATAGGCCGGCATTTCCTCAGGCTTCAACCTGTAGCCATTCTCATCCCATACCTCAAGCAATGTCGTTAGCCTCTCATTGTAGGATAAATCAAAACCCTCCCGCGGATATTCGAGAATTTTCTCTGCTGCCGAATTTTTCCTGATGATATTTGCTTCAGAATCATATACAATCACTCCAACAGGAATACAGCTCAAAATTGCTTCGACCTGTTTTGCCATGAAAACGGCTTCCTGCTTGTGCTGCTCCTCCTTTTTCCGGAGAAAATCATCCAGAGTTCTGCGCTGCAATTCGAGTTTTATCACTCTCCGGGCTGACAACCATACGATAGCAAGAAAACAGAATGTATAAGTGACTCCCACAAGCACGATACCTGTTTCAGAGCTGAAGATCCCTCTCTGTTCTCCCTTGAGCCGGAGCCATGCAATTAACAGAGGGACAATAAGGATACCAGGCACAAGCCTCCTGGCCATATTTCCACCCGAAAATCTGTCCAGGAACACCCGCATCAGCCATGTATTGGGATAAAGAAGCAGAATGGCGCCTCCCAGGAAGATAAAATTGACGCCTGCCAGCAGCGAAACCGAAACCTCATTTACAATGTAGATAGCAGTAATGCCGATGGAATAACTCATGGGCACGAAATAGCTTATTATGATAAGCGGTATTATGAGGTAATGGGCAAGACCGGTCAGTTTATCCCTTTGAAAGGTCAGAAGGGCCAAAACTATACTCAAAACCATGAAGAGAATAGATGTGACAAATGCCATCCTCCATTCCGGGGGCAGGAAAGTTTTGAGCAGCGGATAACCGGCAACAGGACTTTCTTGTCCTGTTGTAAAGTATCTGAGGTGCACTGCAAATGAGAGACCGCTTATCAGGAAAACAGCCAGGGCTGAAACTATTACAGACACATTTCTGGCTTTTCCGGGATTGTAAAGATTAAGCAGTATAACAGAAACGGAAGATATGATGAAAGAGAGTGCCGTGACAGGTTTCATAATTGAACCGTCAGGTGAAAGACCTGTTAAGGAAGGTATTAACAATAGCCATCTTGTAATATTCAGAAGACTGGAGGCGAGAACTATTGCCAGGAGAAAATAGCCTATCCTCTTTCTTTTCAGGTCAAAGCCAGGGTCTTCCGCCTTATTGCTTTCATTGTTTTGAAATGCGTGTTCCACTATCATTATACCGATTGTTGATTTCTTCAGACTGAAGCCTTAAAGACAAAAACAATCTGCAAATCGAAGATGTTCAGAATCGTCTGATCAGACCCAAATCAACTCGCTATACTGATGAAGAACCTTTCTCTCTGAATCTACCTCCTCCGGGTGGACCTCTCCCTCTGAATCTCCCTCCTCCGGGTGGACCTCTCCCTCTGAATCTCCCCCGACTATGCTGTCGCAAGTCGGGGCAGGCTCTCCCCCGGGTGGGAGGGAGAAAATTGTGGATTAAAATAAGAATGATGCTTAATGAATACTGACTCTATGTCCTGTGCAAACGCCGCTTTGTTCCACAGTATCTTTGCGTTCTTGGTTAAAGGAATTAAAAGTTAATGCAAGTATGGCTTCAGGATGTTTAGTTGACAGATGCAAGGCTAGACTGAAGCCAGGGCGGCGAATATCGCCATCAAACCCGCCTGGTCAAGCAGTTCATTATACTGGTTTTCCTTTTGTCCCTTCCAGTCCTTCATGAAAAGTCCTTCCTTATTCCTGGCGTAATCCCAAACCTGGTCCATGTTATCCCTGAAGATATTCAGGTAAATAGGATTTTTATCGACGGAATATAATTCCATGTATCCTCTCAGAAGAATATAATTAAACCAGTTCCCTGTGTTTTTAAAAAGCTTTATCGTATTCCCTTTATACAGGTAATCTTCAGTGAAATGGTTGATAACACTGTTTGCAATTATCCCCGCTTCATTGAGATAGTCTTTTTCTCCCGTGAGCTTGTACAGCATTACCGAGGCCTGTAGCATCTGCCCGCTGTTGTATGTGTACTTCCTTTTATCAGTTTTTCCTGAGAGATCCTTGTTATCGAAATACAGGTGATCTTCAGGGTCGCGGAGGTTTGTCTGTGTCCAGTCGTAGATCCTTTTACCATACTTGAAAAAAGAGCTGTCGCCTGTGGCTTTAAAAAGTTTAAGGGCAAGGACCGAGGCGGGTGCGTTTGAGCATGTATTTTTTGATATCTTTTTTTGCTCACACCAGTAAATGCCTCCATCCAGCTTATCATCCCAACCGCTTATGACAAACTTCCAGGTATTCAATGCCCTGTTAAGATATTCCTGTTTCCGGGTATTGCTGTACAGTTCACAGAAATCTATCCC
>JBLNAO010000213.1:0-2942 GCA_050259395.1 Chloroflexota bacterium | reverse complement strand
GGAGAATAATCTTATTTCTGCCCTCCGGAAGGATTAAAAAAAATACTTACATAGAGGCACTCATAGGGTCAAAGAGATTGAGGTTTATTTTCCCCCCACCGCAAACAGGTAATTCTGGCTCCTGAAAAATATCATTCCGTCGGTTATAGCCGGCGCAACCAGCGACACATCACCCATTGGTATTTCAGCCAGTTGCTCAAATGCATCTCCATCCTTTATTATAAACACTTTCCCGTTTTCCGAAACTGAATATATTTTCCCATCGGCTGCAACCGGTGAAGCAACGAAGCTTTCGGCCTTACCCAGCTTGCCGGTCCAAAGCTCTTTCCCGGTGAAAGGGTCCATGCATTTCACTGCTCCGTTCCAGTCGAAATTGTAAAGGTGGTTTTTGTACAGAAGCATTGTGTGCATGTATGAGCCTCCCCTGGGTATGCTCCAGATGACATACTGGTTTGATGTCTCGTTGTCTTTAAGTGTTATGTCGCCGGTGGCGCTTGTTTTCACTGCCATTATCGGGGAACTTCTCCCGTGAGCGCTGTTGAAATATATTACATCCTTTCCAACAATGGGTGTCGGAATCTGGATATCTCCTCCTCCTGCCATCCTCCAGACCTCTTTCCCGGTTTCAAAATCGTATCCCGCACGCTGCTTGTACCCGTTCAGGGCAATGTACGTTTTACCTCCATTGGTGTAGATATTGGGAGTGCACCATCCCGGGAATTCATCACGGGTGGTTTTCCATAGCTCCCTTCCTGACTTAAGATCGTAGGCTGCAACGAATGAATTCTCCAGGACATCACACTGTATAATCAGTACACCTTTATATATTACAGGAGAACTTGCGAATTCCCATTCGGCATTTTTCATCATGAAGAATACCGACTTCAAAACACCGAAATCTTTCTTCCACTGAAGTTTGCCTTTCATATCATAACAATACAAACCTTCGGAACCGAAGAAGGCCACTGCATAATTGCCATCTGTTGCCATTGTTGAATTTGCATGTGTCGATTTTGGATGGCGTTTTATCTTTGGTACTCCCTTATATGCAGTTTGTTCCCAGAGAGTTTTTCCGGATTTCTTATCAATGCAGTAAACTTTCCATTCATGAACAGATGAATCGGGTACAGGAATCACGTCACCATAAAGACCGGGCTTGAGGCCGCTTTTATCGGCCTGACTTACGGCGGTTGTGATGAAGAGCCTGTCTCCCCATATAACAGGACTTGAAAGTCCCATCCCCGGAATGTTGATTTTCCATTTTATGTTCTGCCCGGTTGCAAAATCGAAACTTGATGGCAACCCTGCATTATCAAGCACCCCTGATGACATATAACCCCTGTATGAGGGCCATTGTCTTTCCGGTTTGAGCTGTGCGGAGGATGAAAAAGAGATAAGAACCAGAACAAAAAAAAGAAGAGCGCGTGATTTCATCAAGATGGTTTTATATTCTCAAAATTAATATTCTGTTGTCAAAAACAAAATACCGCATTATCCGAAAGCAGGTTGCTCCTGCTTAAAGTTAAGATTGATTATGCCTCGAGTATTTTCAGGCCAGAAAATTTACTGATCAGTCTTGCAAGGTGTAAGACCAAGGTTCACTACTGGTTTATTCTCAGCTATCACCAGTGCGGCTCCCAATGCAGAACCATTGGATATTTCTGATGTATAAACCGATTTATCCGGAAAAGCTTCGCATAAAAGCTGAAGAAAAATGGGATTGTTTGAAAAACCTCCGGTGATGTACAGGTTTTCAATATCGTCTTTTTCGGGAAGAACAAGCCTTATCGATTCTGCAGTAAGATCAGTAAGCTCTTCCATAAGTTGATGATATGCTTCTTCATACGATCTGAAACCATACATATCCACGTATTCCTTCAATTCCCTGGAATACGGACCGGTCTGAAAGAATACTTTCTCTGAACTGTATCTTGACCTCAGTGAAGCAAGGATCTGCCTGTCAGTTTTTACTTTTTTGTAATAATCATCAGGCTTTTTGTAATGGTCGTTGATGATCTTAAGACCTGTCTCATGCAAATGCCCAAGGAACAATCTTGAAGATTTAACCGGCTGCCTTGTTATGCTCATATAGCACAGGCAATCCTTGTCAAGCTGATCGGCAGTGAGTTTTTCGTCATTGAAAGGATTCATGTTAATGCACCATGTTCCGGTTGAAAGAAGAAGGAACTTACCTCTTTCGAGTGAAAAATAAGGGGCAAGCGATGCGGAACTGTCATGAATGCCAATTCCCACCCTGATCTTTTTGCCTTCGATCTCAACGGTATCTGAAGTGCTTACAGGCACAGGTTCCGGCACATTCAGCGCATAAGCATCAACCCAGGCATGATATTTCATGTTGTCGAAATCCCATAAAGCCGTATGGCATCCAATGGAAGTGTGCTCGGAATATATTTTTCCTGTGAGAATGTAAGATACGTACTGTGGAAAATGAAGTATGTGCTTCACCTTTTTGAATATTTCCGGCTTCGCTGATTTAAGCCAAAGCGCCTGCAATCCAGAATTTAACATACCAAGAGCCGGTGATGCTGTCCTTCTGCAGAATTCATCCCTGCCACCGTAACGTTTGTAAAGGTTTTCGGGAATCTTCTCATCGACAGGCTTCAGGTAATTATAGATTGGTGTGAGCCTTCTGCCATCCTCGTCAAGATATGCAATTGTAGCGCCATACGTAGAGAAGTTAACTGCAGTAAGATCATATCTGTCAGATTTGAGAATCGTTGACACAGAAACTTTTATCCATGCTTCTATGCGTTCGATATCATCACATTCAAAACCCTCTTCATCCAGCAACTGTGCAAATTTCTCCTCCTTCTCGTAAACGACCTTCAGCTCCATGTTGAAAAGGAGCAGCTTTTTGTTGGTTTTCCCTATATCGAATATTGCAATTACCGGTTCTTTCATCTGATAATATTGTTTCTTGT
>JBLNAO010000212.1:0-11449 GCA_050259395.1 Chloroflexota bacterium | reverse complement strand
GCAAAGCAGGAGTGAAAAATATCGATTATGACCGCCACCTGAAGGATATTGCACGTGATAAAAGATACTGGGAGACAAAGCGTCAGAATATAAGGCAGCAGGAAAAGAGGCTGGAAGAGCTGGTGGCCGATTATGAGAAAGAGATCTCAGGTGCTAAGGCAATCAGGAAGGAAATCATTTCAAAAGCCAAAACAGAAGCGGAAAATCTGCTCAGGGAATCGAACAGGGTGATTGAAAATACAATCAGGCAGATACGTGAATCTCAGGCTGAAAAGGAGAGGACCAAAGATGTAAGGCAACAGCTTGAAGAATACCGCCAGAATGTGAGTGAAGACAATAAACAATCAGAAACACCGTCTGAAGCCAAAATTTCAGCTCTTACCTCCAGGGCAAAAAAAATAAAGAAGCAGCCGGCAGATGTAATTAAACCTGTTCCTGCAGATCTTCCTCTCAAGGCAGGCGATCCGGTCCGTATGAAGGATACGCTTGCGGCCGGTGAAATAATCGGGATCAAAGATAAGATGGTTCAGGTTGAAACCGGCAATCTCAGGTTTATAGTTCCGCTTGACAAGATTGAACGAATATCAAGGTCAGAGCTTAAGAAAAGCCTGAAATCCAACCAGCCTTACAGGGAAAACGACATGTCGATTGTTCAGAGAAACCTCAGTTTCAAACCTGAAATCGACATCAGGGGCATCAGGGGAGAAGAAGCTGTGAACCAGGTGCGCGAACTTATCGATACAGCTATAATTGTACAGCACAGAAATCTCAGGATACTGCATGGAAAAGGAAACGGCATCCTGCGTGAACTGGTGAGGCAATACCTGTCGACTGTCGACCTGGTAAAATCCTTCCGCGACGAACATATCGAATTCGGAGGATCTGGGATTACTGTTGTGGAGATGGATTTCTGAATTGCCCCATGAAATCACAAATGGTTAACTATGTTCAGATGAAGATGGTGCAATTCCTGTAGAAAGGACCTTAGTGTTCCTTCGAACCACAAAGGATCACAAAGTGCAGCACAAGGGAACACTAAGGAAGAATTAAATAAAAATCAACTTTTTCTACTTGTGGCAAAAATAGTTCCCGCCAAAAATCCCACAATAAATATCATTGTAGTGCCAAAGACAATTGTCAGATAGCTGTGGAAAGGACTTGCAAAACGGGCAGCTTCACCTTTGAAAAATACAGGGGAAAGGCTCATCCATGAGATCACCAGGACTCCTGCTATAACCCCTGCAATGGCTGCTCTGTTGTTCACCTTCCGTGAAAAGTAACCGAGCAGGAAGAGTCCCAGCATGCCACCGCTGAAAATAGAAGCCAGCTTCCACCAGGCATCCAGTGCACTCTGAACATTTATCATTGCAATTGCAATTATGATGCTGACTGCGCTGAATATTACACTCGATAAGTAAAGAATCCTCAGAGATGCTTTTTCCTCATTTCCGGGTTTGAGCGATTTTTTGAAATAATCGTTGAGTATCACGGTCGCGGAACTGTTCACGCTGGTGGAGATAGTACTCATTCCTGCCGCAAAAACCGATGCAATCAACAATCCCGTCAATCCTGCCGGCATGTTGTTCATGATAAAAAAAGGAAACACCCGGTCGGACTGAACCCCTTCAGGAAGAATACCCGGATTAGCAGTGTAGTAACTGAAAAGCGATGTCCCGATGAAAAGAAAAAGGAATGAAACTGGGATGTACATCAAGGCACCGTATACAGCGGATTTCTTGGCTTCCTTTTCCGAGCTTGCAGTGAGATATCTCTGTATGTAATTCTGATCAATGCCGAAGTTCTGCAGGTTGATGAAGATGCCATAAATTAGAACCACCCAGAATGTCGAAGTTGTGAGTCCTCCTTCGAAGCTGCCCAGGCTGAATTTATTGTTTTCGACGGCTATCCTGAAAAGCTGTCCGGGTCCTTCAGGCATTGAAAAGATCAGCAGGATTGCCGTAACCACTGCACCGAGTATAAGGATGATCCCCTGGATTGCATCGGTCCATACCACAGCCTGGATGCCTCCAAGCACGGCATATATCATGACGCAGATACCCGTGATTATTATTATTGTCACCATGCTCCATCCTGCAAAAACATTCAGGGTAAGAGCCAGGAGGAAGAGAATTGTGCCGCTTCTCATTAGCTGTGTAAGCAGGTACATCATCGAAACGTAAATTTTTGCCCAAGGCCCGAAACGAAGCTCCAGGTATGTATATGCCGATGGACTGTTTACGGAGCGGTACAAGGGAACAAAGAACTTTGCAGCCATCCATGATGCAAATGGGAGCGACAGGCTGAAAACGAATGGGTTCCAGTTTGTTGTGAACGCCTGTCCGGGAAGGGCAAGATAGCTTATGCTGCTTACAAATGTTGCAAAAATAGACATCGAGATGACCCAGGTCGGGATTTTCCTGTCGCCAAGCGTGAATGCAGATGATGACTTATTTTTCCTGTAAAATGAGCTTCCGTAAATTACTATACCAACCAGGTATATTGCAAAAATCAGGATATCAATAAATCTCATAAAAAGAGCACTATTTTACTGTGAAAATATTAACAGAGGCAGGCAAAAGATCCTGTGTAATTGGTGTGTCAAAGGCCTCTTCGTGAAAATAGGATTATTATTTGAAAAAATTGTAATATTGTGTATTAACCTAATGCCGTAAATATGAACTCAGTTCTTAAATGCCTGGTTTTGATTGCTTTTATTACAGTAACCGGTTGCACCGGCAACAATAATCCGCCGGCAGATGAAACATCTTCCTTACCTGAAAAGAAGCAGGAATGGGCTATCGTAATACATGGGGGAGCAGGAAACGTTACAAGAGAAAGAATTACTCCCGAACTTGAAAAAAAATTCAGGGATGCATTGTCGGAAGCACTGAACACAGGCATTGAGATCCTGAAAGCAGGAGGCACTGCTCTGGAGGCTGTCGAGAAAACAATAAATGTAATGGAAAACAATCCCCTTTTCAATGCCGGCAAGGGCGCTGTATTCACTCATGATGGCAGGAACGAGCTTGATGCGGCAATAATGGACGGTTCGACACTTTCTGCCGGATCAGTTGCATGTGTAACTGATATAAAAAACCCCATAACGGCTGCAAGGTATGTGATGACAAATTCAGATCACGTACTTCTTACCGGGGCTGGGGCTTCACAATTCGCCAAAGAGCAGGGACTTGAAATTGTTCCGCCGTCGTATTTCTACACACAAGACAGGTATGACGAGCTACAGAGGACTTTGAAGAGCGAAAAGAATGGCACTGTCGGCTGCTGCGCACTCGATAAAAACGGGAATCTTGCAGCAGGCACATCGACAGGCGGCATGACGAACAAAAGATACAACAGGGTAGGGGATGCTCCTATTATCGGTGCAGGAACCTATGCAAACAATAGCACATGCGCCGTATCGGCAACCGGACATGGCGAGTTTTTCATCCGCTGGACCGTTGCACACGATATCTCGGCGTTAATGGAGTATAAAGGCCTTTCGCTCGATTCGGCAGCAAATCTGGTAGTGAACGGTAAGCTGGTTAAAGCAGGTGGGAGTGGAGGAGTAATCAGTGTTGACAGGAACGGGAGCATCTCCATGCCATTCAATTCTTCAGGGATGTTCAGAGGATATGCCCTGGCTGATGGAAAATCCGGCGTGTTTATTTTCAAGGATGAGAAATAAAAAATACCGGAGGTATTGAAGAACTTACACAAAGGACCGCAGAGGACTACAGAGTTTCCTGATGGTATAGCTCTGTGCGACTCTGTGGTCCTCTGTGTAACTGTTATATTGTTACTGTTTAGTGGGTTTTATTGATTCAACCGGACAGAACCGTAAGATGCGGTGACATTCACGCTGGCCTCAGGATTTTCGGTCTTGCCTACAACACCTGCAATTTCCTGTGAATTGTTTTCAACGACCCGTCTTTTGTTTATAAAATTATCTTCATTGTATTTAAGACCGCCATAAGATACCCGTGCATCGAGATTATAATTTGCACTTTCATCAATTCCAAGATTCACCCCCATGTATTTCGTTTCGACATCTATTGACTCAAAACCTGCAGGAATGTAGTCGATCGAGAACGATCCATAGCTTCCTTCATATTCAAGCTTTTTGTTAAGTGTGCCTATTTTTACCTCGGTATAACCGTTATTGAGCACCAGGTTATTGATCTTGTCAATGTTAAGATTGTCATATCTGCTCTCTCCTACAATTGAACTGATCTCACCCACCGAAAGCTTTGAATATTTACTGTCGAGAAGCAGGGCCTGTGCATTATTGATTTCGGCATCGCCGACGTAACGGAGCATGAGATCGAGCCAGCCGGCTTCTTCAATCGATCCTTTTCCATATGCTATGCTTATTCTGTTCAGGGGTTTTTCGTTTCCTCTTGTGAGCTTGCCTGCAGTCAGGTTTCCGTACTTTATATCAAGATTCACCGCTCCCTGAATCTCGTCAATATCGGTGCTGCCATATCTGTTGGAAAGAGCAAGAGAAGCTTTTACCGGCATCTTTATGCTATAATCTATGCTGAATTTTTTCGAGCCTCCCCATCCTTTAAAATTGAATTTCTCATCGATCACCGTCTTTGCGGAGATAACATCACCTTCCTGGGAGAACTCTACATTTATGTAGTCCAGAAGCTCCTGTGCCCTGTCCCTGTTCGGCATTTCAACGGTCACCTTGACATCTATCACGACCTGGTCCTGATTCCAGCTGTCGATAACAACATCGCCGTATTTATTATTGATTTGCAATTGTGTGGCTGCTCCTGCGGAATATTCCTCATGGAAATCCTTTGTAACTTCCTGACCGGTTAAAGTCAATGACAATAGCAGAAACGGAAGCAGTAAGAGCATTCCCTGGTTATAAGCTGACTTTCTCATTTTCTTTCATGTTTTGGTTTTCATTCCTTATGGCTTTCAGCTGACTTATGATGTAATTCATTATGTCAACCTTAGTCTGGTAGTGTTCTATCATCGCATTTATTATTCTCTGGTCGTTGGGATTTGCCTTAAGCTCTTTCTGAAGTGAAACATAAACCGAATCCATGCTTTTCATCTCTTTCAGAAGCATTTCTTTCTGTTCGGTATTCGAGAAGTTTATGTTCGTAAGTTCACCCTCCATCATGTTTACCTGGTGTACATAGTAGTTTTCCACTTCCCTGTATTCGGGAGAGACATCGCCAAGGGTCATCCGTTTGCTGCCGGAGCTTAAGAAGTTATCCCAGACCCATAATGATGAGAGGGTAACGAGCAGAGTAACCACTGCAGCCCTCAGAAGATAAGGTACTATACTTCTTTTCGGAGCTTCCTTTTTGAATCTGACCTCGAGCATTGCATTAAATCTCTCGAGGTGCCCTTTTGAAGGCTCCTGTTCAAAGAAATCCTTGTTTTCCCTGATTATGTCCTCTAATGTTTTCATTCCCTTATATTTTTTCCTTCACTATCTCGATTTCAATTCCGCAATGAGTTTTTGTTTCGCCCTTGAAAGTTGTGATCTCGACGTGCTACTGCTTATTGACAGTATTTCAGCTATTTCATCGTGATCGTAACCCTCAAGCAGGTAAAGTGACAGGATCACCCTGTACCCGTCGGGAAGCCTCTCAATTGCATCTTTTATTTCTTCAACCTTAACATTAAGTTCCTCATTGCGGGCGGTTTCCTCACCACTGTCGTCCCTTAATCCTGTATGCGCTTCAATATCCTCAAAGACCGCTTTCTTTTTGTTCAGGGCGTCAAGAGACCGGTTAATGACGATCTTCTTGAGCCACGCCCCGAAGCTCACCGTTCCTGAATATGTGTCAATCTTCTCGAATGCAGACAGGAACGATTCCTGCATTATATCTTCGGCTTCCATGGTGTCGTTCACAATTCTCAGACTCGTGTTGTACATTGCCTTGTAGTACAACTTGTAGATCTGGAACTGAGCCTTCTGGTCGCCAACTTTACACCCGTCGAGAAGATCCTGGTGTAAATTCTTGAATGCGGCTTCAACATTTGCCATCTTTATGTAAAGACTAGGGTTTATTTGAACTGCTGCATCCACGCCTGTAATTTTTCAGTTTTCTAAACCAAAGACGTGATGCATATCTTAATGCTGCATCTAATTTTAAAAAATTAATCCAAATTCAGAAAAAAATCTGAATTATCCCTGGGTTATCTCTCCGCTTGAGTAATCAAGCTCCGATCCGAAGAGACTATGAGGGATAGAATAGACCAGCAGCAGGACGAAAGCGGCGAGAGCCGTATAAACAGGCCTGTCCTGTTTCCGGTTCATATAGACTGCAAAAATCCAGAATATGACCGCAATAAGCGTTTTATTATCGGTAAGGTCCCATCCGAAAGGAACTCCGGTCCATAATTCACCAAATGCGTAATACTGGACCAGCGGACCAAGGATCATTCCCCCGATGATAAGCAGGACAAGCGTCCAGACTCCGTATTTTTTATACTGAGGGTACCTTATCAGGCTCATTACGCCAGCAAGATTTGAGAAGAGCATCGCCAGGAACATCAGAATTATATGAGGAACAAGTATCCATGCCGGTACGCCGCCCTTGAACCTGATGACTACCGGTTCTTCCTTCAGGATTGTCTGTGATGAGGACGAATCTGTTACCTCAATATAATACTGGATCTTCCCGGCAGCAGGCTGTTTTGGAACTTCTGCAAAAAAAGCCTCTTTCCCGGGCTCATTTCTGAAGGTAAATTCTGTAACCTGGTAATCCTCTTTTGTGTTGAATCTTTTGAAGAATAACCTGGCTTTGACAGAAGGATCCGGAATGGCGAGTTCAACTTCAGCCGGCCTGTCGAGGGAAAGGCTTCTCACCAGGTGGAGCTCATATTCCTTGCCATTGAGAGTGATTTTTGTCTCTTTCGGATATGTCGGGCCGGTGTGTCTCTGGTATATGGCTGCACCAATTGTAAGTACAAAGGCTGTAAACCAGAGCAGGAATTTTTTCATATAGTTTATTGTTAAATAATTAACAATATTAAGCTCATTCTTTCAGGTTACAGCCCGGAAATCGGCGATTATTCAGCCTAACCCGGTAAACAACCTTCCATAACCGGTAAGCATCAACTCTCAACTCTCAACGCTCTACGCTCAACTCTCGACGCTCAACGCTCAACTACAACTGAATCAACAGTCCCACCTTCTTCTCATTCCTCAGTACTTCAACGGTAATAGTCTGTCCCTTCTTTACCTGCTGCATCCTGAACATATAATCCTGGATGTTGTTCACCGGTTTGCCCTCGATTGAAATAATAATATCTCCTTTTTTCATGCCACCGAGCGCTGCAGGCTTGCCCGGTGTTATAAAATCAGCTCTCAGTCCGTTTTTTACGACTCCTGCAAAATCAGGCATTATACCTAGGGTTACACCTTTCATTCTGGTAACTGTAGGCCCTTTCGGTCCGGCTTCCCTGAATTTCAGGCTTGTATCCGCATTGGCAAGATGTGATGCAACATTGAAGACCATCTCTGAGATCCTGACCATACCGTCATAATTTAACTTATCGAATGTGTCATCAGGGGTATGGTAATCTTCATGAGCGCCTGTGAAATAAAACAGGACCGGAATATCTTTCCCGTAGAAGGAGGAATGATCAGACGGACCATAACCTTCATCAGAAAGTGCAAGCTTAATGTAGGATGTATCGCTATCGGAAACTACAAGCTCTTTAAGACCGGCTGCTGTTCCCACTCCCGAGATCTGGAGCGTCCTGTCTTCATTAAGCCTTCCGACCATATCCAGATTGATCATCGCATCAGCCTTTGTGAGATCGATCGGAGGATTATTGACGAACTGTTTTGATCCAAGAAGCCCTTCTTCTTCTCCTGAAAATGCAAGGCATACGATCGATCTTTTGTGACTTTGGCCTGTTTTTGCAAATTTCTCCGCGAGTTCGAGCATCATAGCCACACCTGAGGCATTATCGTCCGCTCCGTGGTGCACTGCAACAGTGTCCTGTTTTCTGCTTGATGATCCGGGACCACCCATGCCCAGGTGATCGAAATGAGCCCCGATTATCACATATTCATCCTTCAACTCCGGATCTTCACCCGGCAAAATCATTGCCACGTTTCTCGTTCCTGCCATTTCCCTGATCAGTTCAGGCCTTGCATTGACAACAGCTTTTGTGTCAAATGCCTGTGGTTTCCTGTTCCTGTTTATCTGTTTTTCGAGAGAATCGATATTATGCCTGGTATGTGCAAGAATGATGTTGGCGAGATCGCGTTTAATCCGGAAGGCAGGAATTCCAAGAGAAAATCCTTCCTTTTCAGGCTGCTCGAATTTATCCTCCGGATCGAAGATGCTTCCAGATACAAGAAGTATCCCTGCAGCTCCAAGATCCTTGGCGATCATTGATTTGTCACGATCGGCACTGAATTTTGCAAATGAACCGCCTCCCTTTTCCTGTTCGGGATCCGCCCTTAGAAGCATCACCCATTTCCCTTTGACATCGAGACCGGCATAATCATCCCATGCAAGGCTGTCGGTTTTGATATTGAATCCATAGCCTGCAAAAACAACTCCGGCATTGAGCGAATCGTTTGAGCTGAAAGCCAGGGGTGAAAAATCCCTTCCGGAAATGTAACCCAGATCATCGATTTTTAAATAATTTCCTTTCCCCGGAGTGATACGCTTCGTTACTTCAAATGCCTGTAATCCGTCATCAGTGAGGGGTTCCAGCCCGTTCGACTTAAGGTCGTCCCTTATATACAAGGCGGCCAGGCTGTCGCCCTGCGAACCTGTAAGCCTTCCTTTCAGTGAGTCGGAGGCCAGGTACCTTATGTGGTTTCTGAGTTCATACTGGGTTACTTTCTGATACCTGTTGCATGATGATGCTGAAACAAGAAAAAGAACCGGGATAACCAGTCGGATTATAAAAAAGCAATTTCTGATCGTCATAGGCGAAGCATGTCCGGAAGGGACAAATTTTGTTTAACAAAAGCAAAGAAACAGTTTTTTTTCTTATTCAAACTGCTTAAATGCCTCTTTGATAAGCGAAATTGCCTCTCTTAGTTGTACTTCGTTAATAACAAGAGGGGGAGCAAACCTGATAATATGCTGATGAGTGGGTTTGGCAATCAAGCCTTTATCCTTCATCGCAAGGCAGACGTCCCATGCTTCCTTGCCATTTTTCGGTCTTATCACAACGGCATTGAGCAGACCTTTTCCTCTCACAAGCTCGACCATGTCTGATTTGACAGCCTTCATCTCTTCACGGAAAATCCTGCCAAGCTTTTCAGCATTTTCAGCCAGTTTTTCATTCTTTATCACTTCGAGTGCAGCGATTGCAACTTTTGATGCCAGGGGATTCCCTCCGAAAGTTGATCCATGCTCACCCGGCTTGATCGTAAGCATGATCTCATCATCTGCCAGCACAGCAGAAATAGGCATCACACCACCTGACAGAGCCTTGCCGAGAATAAGGATGTCGGGACGAACTCCTTCGTGATCGCATGCGAGAAGCTTTCCTGTACGTGCGATACCGGTTTGCACCTCATCGGCAATGAATAGTACTTTCTTCGACTTGCACAGGTCGTAAGCTTTTTTGAGGTATCCTTCATCGGGTACATAAACTCCGGCTTCGCCCTGGATTGGTTCCACAAGAAAGCCTGCCACATCAGGATCTTTCAGAGCACTCTCAAGTGCTTTGATATCATTATATGGTATAATTATATATCCCGGGGTGAACGGTCCGTAATCATTTCTTGCATCAGGATCGGTCGACATGGAGATTATGCTGATTGTCCTTCCGTGAAAGTTGCCCTCGCAAGCAATTATCTTTGCATTGTTTTCCTTAATGCCTTTTTTCTTGTATGCCCATTTGCGGCAAAGCTTAAGAGCTGTCTCGTCTGCTTCTGCGCCTGAGTTCATCGGCAGAACCTTGTCGTACCCGAAGTATTTGGTAATGTATTCTTCATACTCGCCGAGAGCGGAATTATAGAATGCCCTTGAGGTAAGAGTGAGAATTGAAGCCTGATCGGTGAGGGCTTTTATGATCTTCGGATGACAATGGCCCTGGTTAACTGCAGAATATGCAGACAGAAAGTCGAAATACCTTTTTCCTTCAACGTCCCATACGAATGGTCCTTCACCTCTTTCAAGAACAACAGGAAGAGGATGATAGTTGTGAGCTCCGAATTTGTCTTCCCGCTTGATATAATCCTGTGATGTCATTTAGTTGATTATTAAAGTGTTAATAAACATGAACTTTGAGATACAATCTTACGAAAGCTTTTTCTTATTTCAAAACAAAATGCATATATTTTCATTTTGAATGTATTTTTATTCATCCTGAAGGAGATCAGGCCTGAGTTTTTTTGTCCTCTCTTCCGATTGTTCATGCCTCCATTTTTCGATGTTGCCGGCATGCCCTGAGAGCAATATTTCAGGAACTTTCCATCCATTGAACTCCGCAGGACGTGTATACACGGGAGGAGCGAGGAGATTATCCTGGAAAGAATCGGATAAAGCTGATTGTTCGTCTGTCATGGCCCCCGGAAGCAGCCTGACTATTGCATCGGTTATTGCGGCGGCAGGGATCTCCCCGCCGGACAGCACATAGTCGCCTATTGAAATTTCCCGTGTAACAAGGTTTTCGCGGATTCTCTGGTCAACACCTTTGTAATGACCGGCCAGTATTATCAGGTTTTTTTTCAGCGAAAGGGTATTGGCCATCTTCTGAGTGAATTTTTCACCATCGGGAGAGGTATAGATTATTTCATCATAATCTCTTTCGCTTTTCAGCTTTTCTATTGCCCTGGATACAGGCTCGATCATCATCACCATTCCCGCACCACCGCCAAAAGCATAGTCATCAACGCTGCGGTACCTGTCTGTTGCGAAATCATGCAGGTTGATAACATTGATCTCCACCAGGTTTTTATCCCTTGCCCTTTTTACAATTGAATAATCGAGAGGACCCCGGAGAAGATCTGGACAAACGGTGATTATATCGATTCTCATGAATGTGTTTTATGCAAAATTAGGTATTTTTGCGCAATGGAATGCCGTTCAGGTTGCGGCGCATGCTGCATTGCAATATCTATTTCTTCCCCGATACCGGGGATGCCGGATGGCAAACCTTCAGGGGTGAGGTGCATTCATCTTCTGGATGACTATAAATGTGCACTGTTCAACGATCCTTCCAGGCCGAAAGTATGCGGTGATTACAAGGCTGAAGAGCTGTTCTGCGGAAAAGACAGGGAAGAGTCTATTGCGATATTGTATTCTATTGAAAAGGGATTTTAAGCCTACAATTTTTACTTTATTACACAAACTCGAGCAGACTAAGTTTCATCGGGAGCATTGAATATCTCTGTGGTCCTCTGTGGTTCTCTGTGCCCCTCTGTGTAACTTTTCTTCAGATCATTTCCTTTCAAAAACCACTTTGCCACCCGTAATCGTATAATCCACCTTCGTCTTCA
>JBLNAO010000211.1:0-16541 GCA_050259395.1 Chloroflexota bacterium | reverse complement strand
TGAGGTTCCATATAAGGTTAGGTTCGGATTAACAAATATATAATTTAAATAACACTAAATCAAATAAATAAGATCGGAAAGGATACTTCTGATCCATCCGGCACATCGTATTCAGCACTTCTTTAGCGAATATATGTATTTTTATACACGTTTTACGCTGCATAAAATAAGGTTCTGAACACATTAATCAAGACTTTTGAACACCACCTAAGGTTGCTTTAAAGTTTATTTCTTATATTTTAGATGCTAACATAGCTTTTACATTTTATTCCTGTCCAGGTAATTTTACGTTATAAAAACCAGGTAATTAATCTTACTCCTGGATTTCCCGGGTTCCGGAACTAAATTCTTTGATATTTTAATCTTTTTTTTTGCAGAAACGAAAATTGCCTCTATATTTGCACTCGCTTTTACAAAAGCACATTCAACGGAGGTTTAGCTCAGCAGGTTCAGAGCATCTGCCTTACAAGCAGAGGGTCGGCGGTTCGATCCCGTCAACCTCCACTAATATAAGCCCGTTTTTGCGGGCTTTTTTCATTTCGGGCTGCCTCAATACCGGAGAGGAAACAAAATAAAAAAGGGTGCCTTTTTCAGACACCCTCCTGTTTATTTAGAAAAGTAAATTATGCTTTATTAGCGCTTCCCAGCACATTGACTATCTTATGCTTGTAAAGCTCCTTCAGCTTGTCACGGGCAGGCCCGAGATAATTGCGCGGATCGAATTCTCCGGGTTTTTCACAAAAGACCTTTCGGATTGCGGCAGTCATGGCCAAACGCCCGTCTGAATCGATGTTGATCTTGCAGACTGCTGATTTGGCAGCTCTGCGAAGCTGCTCCTCGGATACACCTGCCGTGTTCTCCATCTTGCCGCCATACTTGTTAATTTCATCAACGATATCCTGCGGAACCGATGAAGCGCCATGCAGTACGATCGGGAATCCGGGGATCCTTCTTTCACATTCCTCGAGAATATCAAACTTGAGCGGGGGAGGCAATTCGCCTTTTTTCACTTTGAACTTGAACGCGCCATGAGATGTTCCGATTGAAATGGCCAGTGAATCAGCACCTGTCTTTTTTACAAAATCTTCAACCTCCTCAGGCCTGGTGTACGAGGAATGTTCTGCAGAAACCTCATCCTCGATACCTGCCAGAACGCCGAGCTCACCCTCGACGGTAACATCGTACTTGTGGGCGAATTCGACCACCTGCTTCGTAAGCCTAATATTTTCTTCATAAGGGAAGTGAGATCCGTCAATCATAACTGATGAGAATCCCGATTCGATACACGATTTGCATGTTTCGAATGAATCTCCATGATCGAGGTGCAGCACTATCGGAATTGCATATCCAAGTTCCTTTGCATATTCGACAGCACCTTTTGCAAGATACTGCAAGAGTGTCTGGTTTGCATATTTTCGTGCACCTTTTGATACCTGGAGTATCACCGGGGATTTCGTTTCGACACAGGCGCTTATGATGGCCTGCATCTGCTCGAGATTGTTGAAATTGAAAGCAGGAATTGCATAGCCGCCTTTAACGGCTTTCTGGAACAATTCCTTTGAATTCACTAACCCTAATTCTTTATAATGTAACATATTCTATTGGTTTTTAAAAAAGTCACGAAAGATAATCAACTTAGGCATTGTGACCAAACCATTTCATAACAATTTTAATAATGGCAAATACGCACACTGCCCACGATATTTTCCTGAATTATCCTTCATTAATAAATCGATTATGTTACTTTTGCACCCGAAACGGCTCGTAGCTCAGCTGGTAGAGCAGCTGACTCTTAATCAGCGGGTCGAGGGTTCGAGTCCCTCCGAGCCGACAATTTCACTCCCCTGCCATCGCTGTTGATCTTTTGCCATACCAGGTTCAGGAAATCACTGCTCCAATCACAAATTCCACTTCCAGCTGTTCCGACCGGATTATCAATCAGCCCGCGATAAGAGCTTTAATGCTTTGTCAGTTTCCTTTCAACACAATACCTCTGAACGACGAATTATGATGAGCAGTTTTTACTCTACGGTATATGTTGCTTTTCCTGTCAGGGGAATACCTTCGGATGTGATACCTTCAACCGTTAGTTTAACCATTTTTGCTCCATCTGCATTATAGAATTTCACTTTCACCTCTTCCCCGTCAACCATTTTAACATCGGGATTCCAGTACAAAGTGGAGCGATCATCGGGACCACCGGTCTGATTGCTTTCGTAATCCGGTGAATAAAAAATTCGGGGGCTGTCATACCCCTTGATCTCCGTATAAGCTGAATTCCGGGCTACACTTACTGGATCCCTTCTGATCTGCTGTTTCGTAATTATGTTAATGGCCCCGTTAGCGCCCCGCATGCCATATATATAACCTGAACGATCAATGACGTCTATCCTGTCAATTGCATACATGGGCATGCCAAGAACAAATCCGAGCCCCATAGAATCTATTTCATGTCCATCGAGAAATAACAGTGCACCCCTTTTTACATCAAAAACTCCCTGAGGGCAAATGACTCCCTCAATGGAATATTGACCTCTGATAATCAGAGCAGCATCATCAGGATAGAATAAGCTGCATGGATTTTGTCCCCTTAATATAATAAGGCCAGGCACTCTGCCTGAAATATAACTGAAAACATCCCCCGAATAGTTTTCTGCAGTAACTGGCACAATGATCTCCTTATCCGGATCTCTGTAAATCATTCTGCTCTCCCTGATGTGCACTTGCTGCTCTTTTTCCAATTTTTCGGCAGTTATAAAAACTTCACCAATACTTATTGTATCATCCAATTTGTACCTCTTTTTGTTTTCAATCCTGTAAATCGCATCTGTCCGGTAAAAAGGAATTTCTTTAACAATTAATGTAAGCAGTACAGAATCGGATGTATTGCAGACCTCAGGCGGTATGTAATTTAGTGAATCAATAGTGACGGTTCCATTATCTTTTCCGGAAGAGATGAAAATGCCAGCATTACCCTTAAGATCAAGTCCATTAAATTCGTATCTGCCGTTCTTATCAGTAAGTGCCGTAACGATTTCACTCGAACCCTGCGAAAATATCCCAAGATTGATCACTTCTCCCACTAATGGTTTCCTAAATTTACGAGCTTGCCCTGTAATGCTGAAACCGGTTTCATTTTTATATGAATTGATTGTATCATATTTCCATTTAAAATCCCTCCCTCCCTGGGTCATAAGAAGCAGATCGAGGTCCCTTATCCGGTTAATGTTTGTAGGGTCAAAATAGTAAGAAGGCTCCTCAACCGGCCCGCGAACATCTGATTCAAGAAGGAACCATGATGCAACTGTTCCGGTAGTTGAAGAATTCAACCTGTTTTCAATTGCTGAAAACGAAAACTCGCCATTTCCCGAAACATTTAAAGGACCGGTGAAGGAAATTGATGCCTGAACTTTTTCTCTTGGCTCATATACTGATTTGTCAGTCTGAATGTTAAGTCTGACGTCCTCACTCCTTTGAAGGAAGAACAGCCGTTCAGCGAGCGGTTTTGCATCTGATCCCGAAACAGTAATTTTTATTACTCCCTCAGGAAGGCTGTCCAGGGGAATCAGGAAAGTGTTCATTAATTCATCAATGCTTATTCTCAGTTTCTGTCTCCTGAGTTCCCGTGCAGATAAGCAAACAGTAATTTCCTGCTTTGAAGCTTGCGATAATGTCACCGCATTGGTTGAGACGTTCAGCATTAAGTGTTTCTCAGGAGTAAGCTTTGTACTTAAGACAATTCCTGAAGCAAATGATGCCGGCAGTTCCGCCTTTGTTTCAGTTCCGTCAACGGCCCTCACAAGTGCATAATAAGATTTCCCGTTAGCGGGGGTTAACCTGAAGGATCCCATACCAAGGTGTGAGCTCGAAAATTCAGTAATTAATTTATTGTCTGAATCATAGATGCGGCCTTTTACGTCACACCACTTGCCAACAGCATTTACAGCTTTAAAGGCAATGGCTGAAGATACATTTTCAACAAGTGAACCTCCTTCAGGAAAAAACCTGACACTGATCTTATTTTCAATTTTCCGTTCCGGGATGACTGATCCTCCTGTAGTATCATATGGATTAATTACTTTTAACTTTTTTGTAAAAAAGAAACTGTCATCAAAATTCCTCATATGATTTGTGTATGCCCTTAAAGTGTAAACTCCTGACTGGCAGGTGTCAGGAAGGCGAAAATCTCCATTTCCTGTCCCGGTATCAATGCTGATGTCCCGGTCCTGTATTATCTTCGATGATGGAGAAATAAGTTCAACGTGAAGCCTGGCAGAATTAAGTGAAAGCATTCCTGAGAAAGCATCAACAACATATGATTTGAACCAAATGTCATCACCCGATACATAATAGTCCCGGTCGGCATGCAGGTAAACCTTTTCTGTAAGATCTAAACTTTCATCTTCCAGATAGATTTCATCTGATGTGAATTCACGGAAGGATTCTTTTAATCCATCTCCATCCGGAAAATAATCAAAAGGAAGGGCGTCGCCTATTCTTTCCATAGCCATTTCACCACCCCAGCTTATCGCATAAGGATCAGAAAAATATCCGTTCCCGTAAAGTGACAGGGTATCCGAAAATGAGATTATTGTTTCAAGTGGCTTATCAGGGTCGGGTGCCACAAAATCAATGGTATAGCTCATTATCATACCCGGAGAACTGGTGATCGCTTTATTCTCATTTCGTTCAAGCTCCGGATGTTTATCGGTGTATTGTATCACCACAGGCTCATCGAAATACAGACTGGAATACTCTGTATTGTCTAAGAAAACAAGATCTTCCCTTTTCAGAGGATTAGTGGCCTGGTAAGCTTTTGTATTTTTATAATAATTACACCTGAGAATCTGGTATCCTTCCCCTCTCAGCGAATCAGAAAACAAAGATCGCAGAAAATGCAACTTCGATCCGTAATATGCACTGAGCCTGTGTAAATTCCATCCTTCAGTACGGCTTTCTGAACCTTCCATTGGCAAAAAGTGATTGTACCCTGAAAACTTCACAGCATCAGTTTCATCATCGTAGCTGAAATCCAGTAAATCATAAATAAGAGTGTAGCCAAGTGCAGTATTTTCTATCCTGAGAGGTTTAAGTGAATATGCCCGAAGCATTCCGGTTTGTGAATCTCTGAATACCCGAAGGTCCTGTGGATTGATGATCTTGCAGCTTTTCGATTGGTATGTCGGACCGATAAATGCCCTGACAAACTGATTATAAAATTTCCTTTTGTTCTTACTTCGCGACATCACCGAAACATCATTCAGAAGAACGTAATTCATGCTTAATTTGAAATTCAGGGTCTGATTTCTCCGATCTGAAGTAATGACGCGCATCTCGGATTTATATCCCACAGAAGCAACAACAAGCTCATATATGCCATTTTCAGAGATATTTAATGAATATTCACCTTTCTGATTTGTGAGTGTACCGATAGTTGTTTTTGAAAGGTAAACAGAAGCGCCGGGAACAGGATTATTAAGGGAATCCGTAACTATTCCTTTTATCAGGGTTTGTGCAGAAACAGTTCCTGAAAACAACAAAAATAATATCAGAGATTTAATTTTCATTCAGGTTCTTAAGCAAGATATAAATGTTTTTTCTGTTTATATCACACTTAACATTATTTAGTTCAGTTTACCAGGAATACCAGGGTAGATATCAACATTGTTATACGGTCATCAAAAGCATAGATACCAGTTATCAGACTTAACTTCATGCTTCATGATGAAAGTTCCGTCAGGTGTCACTACCTTAAAATAACCGGATTCCGGAAATTCAGGATTGCTGTCAGCCTGGTACCATCTGTCGGCTATTTCTGAAATCATATATTCTTTATCCCTGTGAATAAACGATAAAGGATACTCATCAGCCTTATATCCTGAATGGCTTTTGACAGATATCTGCACCAGTTTCATAATAAAATAGGTCACAAATCCTGTACCAGCAAGAGCTCTCTTTTCAAAAAAATGATCGCGACCAAAGTCAGAATCTAAGCTTCCGGATTACCCGTTCCCTTTTCTTTAATAACAACAGACGCAAGAATTGAAATGACAAGTATCGATATTATTATTCCGAGTGATAATAAAATCGGTATTTCAAAGTGGAAATAGGAAGCCAGCATTTTCAGTCCCACAAAGCTCAGCACAAAAGCAAGCCCGATTTTCAGGAACCTGAAATAATCCATTATTCCTGCAACGGCAAAATACAGGGAGCGCAACCCCAGAATGGCAAAGATGTTTGAAGTGTAAACAATGAACCTGTCCTTGCTTATTGCGAGTATTGCCGGTATGCTGTCAACAGCAAAGATGAGGTCTGATGATTCGATGACAAGCAAAACAAGAAAAAGAGGCGTTGCATGAAGGCGGTGATTTTCAAATATGAACAGCTTGTCTCCGTGCATCGTATGTGTAACAGGAAGAAACTTCTTGAAAAACCTCACCATGGGGTTGCCATCCGGGTCTACTTCAGCTTCTTTGGTGAAAAGCATCTTGATCCCTGTAAATACCAGGAAAGCTCCGAATATCAGAACTATCCAGTGAAAACGGTTTATGAGGGCAACACCTGCAAAGATGAATATTCCCCTCATTATGAGCGCACCCAGGATGCCCCAGAAAAGAACCTTGTGCTGATATTGGTCTTTGACTCCGAAATATGTGAATATCAATATGAAAACAAAAATATTATCAACGCTAAGCGAGTATTCTATCACATAACCTGTAAGGAACTCAAGCGCTTTAGTCTTTCCGAACTCAAAAAATATAAAAAAGTTGAAAAGTAATGCCAGAGTTATCCATACAAAGGTCCAGATAACGGCTTCCTTAACGGGAACCTTATGTGTCTTTTTATGAAAAACGCCAAGGTCAAGGGCAAGCATCGCGAAGATGAAGAGATGGAATCCAATCCAGAAATAGATGCTCATGATTCGGTTTTTAGTGGCGCAAATTTATAAAATTATTTCCTCAAATGTTTATTACCTTTACCGCAAAGCATTACATCATTCCATCATATGAAGAAGCCTTTTTTCCTTCTTGCAGCCTTACTGATACTAACTTCTGCAACTCTTTTTTCCCAGGGGAAATCTCCTGAAACCATCACAGCTTCAGAGCTAAAAAGTCATGTGACCTTTCTTGCCTCCCCTTTGCTTAAGGGCAGAATGGACGGGGACGAAACCCTTGACATAGCTGCAAACTACCTTGCATCCCAGGCGGCACTTCTCGGCATGAAACCTGCAAACGGAGACAGCTACTTCCAGCCTTTCACCATTTTGCGTAAAAAGGCAGACCCGGCAGCAACTAACATCAAATTATTGTCGGCCGCTGACACTGTCAAGCTTTCAGATCCTTTCTTCCATATAATTCCGCAGGGCCCGGCATCGATCGATGTGGAAGGTGATGTGGTCTTTGCCGGATACGGCATCAGGACCGTAAATTACAATGATCTTGAAAATCAGGATATTAAAGGCAAAATTGTAATTGTTATGAACAATGGCCCTTTAAAGGATGGTAAACCTGTATTAAACAAGGAGTTTTATGGCGATATGGGATTCCAGTATAAAATAGGAGCCCTCCTTTCCCCCGGGCCGAAAGCTGTGCTTTTCGTTCCGGAACCTTCATCGGGTCACAAGGCTTTCGAAGAATTCATGTCAGGACTTGCAGGATACCTTTCTGTAACAACAACCCTGAAAGAGGAAAAAAAGGATGTGAATACCATCATGAACATGATGCCGAAAATAATTTTTGCCAACCGTTCTGTTGCAGATGCATTGCTCAAAGGCACGGGAAAAACCCTTGAACAGCTTCAGAAAGATATCGATGCAACCCTTCAGCCACAGTCGTTCTTAATTGAAGGAAAAAGGCTGTCAGCAACTGAGAGGACGTTCCAAGAGGAAAAGACACTTAACAATGTGGCAGCATATATTGAAGGCAGCAATCCTGTGAAAAAGAATGAAGTTGTAGTGTTCTCAGCGCATTACGATCACATTGGAGCAATGGGCGACCAGGTGAATGCAGGCGCGGACGACGATGCTTCAGGGTGTGCGGCATTGCTCGAAATGGCTGAAGCCTTCTCAGGATTGAAGAAGAAACCTCTCAGGTCGGTTCTTTTCCTGTGGGTTGCAGGTGAAGAGATAGGGCTCTATGGCTCCCAGACATACGTCACCCATCCGCTTTTCCCTCTGAAACAGACAGTTGCCGACCTGAACATGGACATGATCGGAAGAGTTAAGGAGCCGGCCGATTCAACTTCGGAAACTCCCATGACCGGCCCTGACGGAGTTTTTGTGATCACCGGCGGTCAGAGCAGTGAACTGATCAATATTGCAAATGATGTCGACAAACGAAGCAGGATAAACTTAGATTACAGTCTCAGCGGCCGACAGCATCCTCTTCAGCTCTTTGCCAGGAGCGATCATTATAACTTTGTAAAAAACGACATCCCTGTTCTGTTCTTTACAACAGGACTTCATTCTGATTATCATACTCCGCGCGATGTCGTTGGCAAGCTCGATTTCGAGAAAATGGAGCTCGTAACAAGAACAATGTACGAAATAGGTTTCACCGTTGCCAACAGGAAGGAAAGAATCATTGTAGACAATCCGTTCAGCTCATGGGGAAAAGAAAAATAAGCCGCAAGGAATTTATCGCTGCTACTCTCACAGGCGTTGCAAGCCTGGGAATAGCTAACACCGGCATAAACCCACAGGGAAATGCCAGGCTCAGGACCATTGGGAAAACAGGCATCAGGGTAAGCCCTCTCTGTTTCGGCGCTCCCCGGACAAATGAAGCTTCACTCATAAAATATGCCATCGCCAAAGGGATAAACTTCATCGACACGGGGCGCTCTTACGGCAACGGGAACAATGAAATAATGGTTGGGAAGGCTGTTGCTGGCAAAAGGGAAGAAATTGTGATCCAGACAAAAATAAGGCTCGAGTACAATGAGCTGCCATCAAAAGGTAAAGGCAGAAAAGGATCAGAAGAAATCAGGAACGCGCTGTCTTCAAAATTCGAAGAGAGCAAAAAGGCGCTGAATTCAGGATATATAGACATGCTTCTTATTCATGATGCCATCGAAGCAGAACTTCTTTTTCATCCTGAAACGCTGAAATTCTTTACTGATCTCAGAAATTCAGGTGCAATTAAGGCATGTGGCTTCTCCTGCCATAACGATAATATGAACCTGATTGAAAGAAATAATGCGGAGCAGTTATACAATGTTGTAATGGTGCCCTTCAATCCGAAAGGGTCATTTGTGCATTCTGTAAACGGCAGCTATTCAGAATGGGACCAGGAAAAACTAATTAGAATACTCGGTGATGCGGGCAATAAAGGCATCGGGGTCATAGCCATGAAGACATGCTCCGGAGGAAAGTACTCCACTGCGCCGGAAAGAGAACCTGATTATGCCCAGGCTGTCGAATGGGTGCTTAAACATGATTTTATAAGCTCTGCCGCCGTGGCTATGGCCAGCTTCGAACAGGTCGACATGCACTCCCGATTATTGCTCTGACTT
Source organism: Chloroflexota bacterium (assembly GCA_050259395.1). Taxonomy (GTDB): domain Bacteria; phylum Bacteroidota; class Bacteroidia; order Bacteroidales; family VadinHA17; genus LD21. The sequence continues at coordinate 7,031 of JBLNAO010000211.1, read as the reverse complement.
TGTGATTGAGGCTTATTTTCATTTTCACTGGTTAGAAGATGAAAGGCAATCCGCTACAATAAATGTGCTTCCCCCGACAAATATGACATCATCAGCTGATGAATTCAATTTTGCCGCATTCAAGGCAGTTTTCACATCCGGGTAATTGTTGCCCTGCATACCGTATATCGCAGCTTTCCGGCTCAGGATGTTCTCGTCCAAAGCCCTCGGAACCGAAGCTTTCGTAAAATAATACGTGGCATTTTTCGGAAACAGTGGCAAGACAGAAGCCAGGTCTTTATCGTTCACAAATCCGATCACCATGTGCAGCTTCCTTCCCCCGGTTTTACCAAGTTGCCTGGTGACATATTCCAGGCCTTCCTTGTTGTGGCCGGTATCGCAAATGACTAAAGGTCTGCGGGAAAGCACCTGCCAGCGGCCCGACAAGCCTGTATTTTTAATGACATTCTTTATCCCCCGGAGAAGATTCTCGCGGGTAAAATTCAGAATTCCTTCAAGAGACCTGAATGTTCCGAAAACCGTCACCAGGTTCTTCGACTGGTAATCTCCTGTGAGCACTGTTGCTCCATCACTTGTTTTGCCGCTTTCTTTATCGGTTATCCTGAAATTCCTTTCCCCGCTAACCAGGGGATCATCATCCAGCCTGCAAGAGAATTCTTGGTCGGCAAAGCTGATAACAGAGTGCATGCTGTCGGCCCTGGCCAGGAATACGCCTGCGGTTTCTACCTGCGACTCACCAATCACAACAGGAATTCCTTCCTTGATGATGCCGGCTTTTTCAATTGCAACTTTATCGAGAGTGTCGCCTAGAAGATCCATATGGTCGTGACCAATGTTTGTAATGACAGACAAAACAGGATCGATGATATTTGTCGAATCGAGCCTTCCTCCCAGCCCGACTTCGATCACGGCCACATCGACCCTCTCGCGTGAGAAGTAATCAAACGCCATCGCAACTGTCATCTCGAAAAATGAAGGTTTAATCTCCTCTATTAACTGCCTGTTCTTTTCAACAAAATCAATGACTTCATTCTCAGGAATCATCGCACCATTCACTTTTATTCTTTCCCTGAAATCCATCAGGTGGGGCGATGTGTATAATCCAGTCTTATATCCTGCTTCCTGTAATACAGAAGCTGTCATGTGTGAAACAGAACCTTTCCCGTTTGTGCCTGCTATGTGAATTGTCCGGAAATTTTTGTGCGGATGGCCCAGGTGCTCATCGAGCCGGAATGTATTATCCAGGTTATTCTTGTAAGCGGCCTTGCCAATCCTGTGATATGCAGGCAGCTGGCTGAAAAGAAATTCCAGAGTTTCAGAATAATTCATTTAAGCAATATTGAGGATGGTTTAATTTTCAAAGTTAAACCTAAACATTAAACAATGAACATTGATCAATGAACATTCATCCTGCTGAGTTTATATCTTAGATTATTTTCAATGCGGTGAATCAGATGATTTTAGTTATTTTTGCAGGCAGCAGTCAATGATGCTGTATTTCTGCACAAGGCTGATATAAAATGAATTAGAATGAAAAAGAAGCATAACAAGAAACTTTTTGTAATAGATACCAACGTTCTTCTTCATGATTACCTCTGCATTTACAATTTTGAGGAGAATGATGTCATAATACCTATTGTTGTCCTGGAAGAGCTTGATAAATTTAAGAGAGGCAACGATCTTATCAATTTTCATGCCCGCGAGTTCACAAGGGAGCTCGACAAGCTTTCCGGCGACCTGCTGCTTACGGCAAACATACCGTTGGGTGAAGGAAGGGGAAACCTCCATATCGAGACAGGTAAGGAATTTTCCGAAAAGGTGAACGAGTCATTTCCGGAAAAGAATCCCGACCATCGTATCCTTGCTATAGCTGACTACGTTTGCACTGCCAACAAGGATAAAACCGTCGTGCTTATTACAAAGGACATAAACCTGAGGATGAAAGCCAAATCTCTGGGCATCATGGCACAGGATTATGAGAACGACAAAGTTGCCAACGTCGACGATCTCTACAAAGGCATCAGCGTGATGGAAGGAATGGATCCTGTTCTTATCAGCAAGCTTTATGAGAATCCTGAAGGTGTAGTCTCGTCGGAGTTCAAGCTTGACAAGGAGTTGAAGGGGAACCAGTTCTTTATCATGAAGAACAACGGCTCGAGCGCTCTTGCACATTACAATCCCGTGAATAAAACCCTAAACAGGGTGGTCAAGCAGACAACCTACGGAATCGATCCCAGAAACGCGGAACAAACTTTTGCGCTCGACGCGCTGCTCAACCCTGACATCCAGGTAGTTTCACTCACAGGGAAGGCAGGCACCGGAAAAACTTTGCTTGCGCTTGCCGCAGCGCTTCAGCAACATAAAAAATACAAGCAGATCTTTCTTGCGCGGCCGATTGTTCCGCTTGCCAACCGCGATCTGGGCTTCCTGCCCGGTGACCTCAGGGAGAAGATGGATCCGTATATGCAGCCTTTGTACGACAACCTCACTGTTATCAAGCATAAGTTCAGCCATCAGAGTCCGGAATTCGTAAGGATAAACGATATGGTGAAGGAAGAAAAACTGGTAATCACACCGCTTGCTTATATCAGGGGAAGAAGCCTGTCGAGTATCTTCTTCATTGTGGACGAGGCTCAGAATCTGACGCCTCATGAAATAAAGACGATCATAACAAGGGCAGGTGAAGGGACCAAAATGGTCTTTACCGGAGATATCGAGCAGATTGACTCGCCATATCTCGATACAGCATCGAACGGACTCAGTTACCTGTCGGACAGGATGAAGGATCAGGAGGTGTTTGCCCACGTCAATCTTGTGAAAGGTGAAAGGAGCTTTCTGGCGGAGCTTGCGAGCAAGTTGCTGTAAGGCGAAGGTAGCGTTGAGCGTTGAGAAGAAGGAGAGCATGAGTTGGGTGATGAGCGTTGAGCGTCTGGAGGAAAGCGTAGAGCGTAGAGCGTAAAGCGTATAGAGGAAAACAAGAGCGTATAGTTTAACATAATGATAAATCCTATGAAAACCAGAACCACCCGTTTTGCAGCGCTGCTTATAATTGCAGTATTTATCTCAACTTCTTTGTTATCCGCACAGGGAAAATCTTCAAAGTCAAAAGCGCCGAAGGAAAAAGCCGCACCAAAAACAGAGCTTTTTAACGGCAAGGACCTGAAAGGCTGGGTATTTTACCTGAAAGATTCCTCAATTGATCCTGCTACTGTCTTCACTGTCAATAATGGGGTGATAAACATCAAAGGAGATCCTTTCGGATACATGCGTACAAAAAAGAGCTACGCCGATTATGTGCTGCATGTCGAGTGGAGATACCCTGGCGAACTCAGCAACAGCGGCGTATTTGTTCATGCACAGGAACCCGACACAATCTGGCCAAGATGCGTCGAAAACCAGCTTAAGGCAGGAAGCGCCGGTGATTACGTGCTCATGAATGGCGCTTCAATAAATGAACAGACCGATAAAACCAAGATCTCTGTCAAAAAAATGGCTGATTCGAATGAGAAACCTGCAGGACAGTGGAATTCCCTGGATGTCACATGCAGCGGAAACACGATAGAAACAAAAGTCAACGGTTTGTTGCAGAATAAAGGTACAGGACTGAATATTACATCAGGCGGAATTTGCCTTCAGAGCGAGGGTAAAACTATAGAGTTCAGGAATGTATATCTGACTAAACTTAAAAAATAGGAATCAGGATATTTAATGCTTTTAACTGAAAACAAGAAAAAAATAGCATTTCACACTCTCGGATGCAAGCTGAACTTTGCCGAAACTTCGACGATGTCGAGAACGTTCCCTCCGGAAAAATTTGAAAGAGTGCCGGCAAGTTCAAAGGCTGACATTTACATAATAAACACCTGTTCGGTAACAGATGCCGCAGACAGGAAATGCCGGCAGGCCATAAAGAAATTCATTCACAGGTCGCCTGAAGCATTCATTGCCGTTGTAGGATGCTATGCCCAGCTGAATCCACAGGTGATTTCATCTATCCCCGGGGTTGATCTCGTTCTTGGCACAAACGAGAAGTTCGACATAGCCGGCTATATAACCAGCTTCAGGAAGAGGCCTGTTGCCGAAGTGCATTCATGCGACCTCTCCGACTCCGGCAAATATCATACCTCGAGCTCGGTGAGCGACCGCACACGTTCGTTCCTTAAGGTGCAGGATGGCTGCGATTACGGATGCTCCTACTGCACAATTCCAATGGCCCGTGGAAAAAGCCGGAACCCGGAAATTTCATCAATAACCTGTGAGGCCCGCATACTTGCAGATAAAGGAGTTAAGGAAATAGTCCTGACCGGCGTCAATATCGGCGACTTTGGAAAAACGACGGGCGATTCATTCGGGAATCTTCTTGAAGAGCTGGTAAAAGTTGAAGGAATAGAACGATACAGGATCTCATCGATAGAACCAAACCTGCTCACGGATCATATCATCAGCCTCGCAGCAACCACCGGCAAGATCCTTCCGCATTTCCATATTCCTCTTCAGAGCGGTAACAACAAAGTACTCGGACTCATGAGAAGAAGATACAGGCGCGAAGTGTTTGCCGGCAGAGTGCTGAAAATAAAAGAGAAGCTTCCTCTTGCCGGAATTGGCGCCGATGTAATTGTCGGATTCCCGGGTGAGACAGAAAAAGACTTTCAGGACACTTATGCTTTCATCTCGGAATTGCCCCTCTCATACCTGCATGTTTTCACTTTCTCCGATAGGCCAGGTACTTTGGCTGCTGAGATGGAAGGGAAAGTACGTAGCACGGATAAAATAATCAGAAGCAAGCAACTGATAGCTCTATCAGAGAAGAAACACAGAGAATTTTGCGACCTCAATGCCGGAACTGAAAAAATGGTTTTGTTTGAGAATAACAAAACAGACGGGATGATTACCGGGTTCACGGAAAATTATATCAGGGTGGAACATCCCTGGCAGTCGAGACTTGCAGGTAAAATAATTAAGGTGAAACTGATCGAAACTAACCTTAATGGCAGAATGACAGTGGAATTATAACCAATTGACAATGGCAGATCTCAAACAGATTACGGCTGAACTCGAAAAAACGGCCAGGGAAGCAGGAACCTTCATCAGGAGTGAGGTGGATCGGTTCGACATCAGCAGGGCTGAGGTAAAAGGGCTTAATAATTTCGTCAGCTATGTCGATAAAACAGCGGAGGAGATTATCGTGAACAGCTTGAAAAAACTTCTGCCGGGTGCTGGTTTTAAAACAGAAGAGGGTACAACAACACAGGCTGAAGGTCAAAAATATGTCTGGGTGATCGACCCGCTGGACGGCACCACCAATTTCATGCACGGCTGCCCTCCTTTTGCTGTGAGCATAGGCCTGAAAGAAGATGATGAAGAGGTGGCCGGGGCAGTTTATGAGATCAATGCAGATGAAATGTTTACAGCCTGGAAGAACGGAGGAGCGTGGCTGAACGGCAGGCAGATACATGTGTCATCAGCCACCAGGCTGTCAGAGAGCCTGGTTGCCACGGGATTTCCCTACAGCGATTTCAGCCGTCTCGATAAGTACATCGGCCTTTTTACCTGGTTCCTGAAAAATTCTCATGGTGTCAGAAGGCTCGGATCGGCAGCCACGGATATAGCCTACATTGCCTGCGGAAGATTCGAGGCATTTTATGAATACGGACTTCACTCCTGGGACATCGCAGCTGCAACCGTCATTCTTCGTGAGGCAGGGGGCAGAATCAGCGATTTTTCAGGGAATGAAAAAGGGCTGTCAGGCAAAGAAGTGGTTGCGGCTTCCGAGGCTGTTTTTTTGGAGTTTCTCCAAATAGTCAGTAACTTCATGAAGAAATAACTTCCTGATGGAAGCTCTGGCTTTTTACATTTTCTATGCTTTAAACTGGCTGATCACTTTCCTGCCCTTGCGCATTCTTTATGGTTTTTCCAATTTCTTTTTCCTGATTCTCTATTATTTCCCGTCGTACAGGAGAGATGTCGTCAGATCAAACCTTATAAACTCCTTTCCTGAAAAAAGCATCGAAGAAATAATCAGGATTGAAAAGAAATTTTACAGGCATCTTGCCGATCTTTTTGTCGAAATACTGAAGCTGACGCACATGTCTGACAAGGAGCTCAGGAAAAGATTCGTAATCAATGATCTCGACCTGCTTGAAAGGCTCCATAGAGAAAACAGGGACATAGTGGCTGTTATGGCTCATTACAATAACTGGGAGTGGCTGACAATTCTTTCGGAATTAACCACATATAGAACAATTTCAATATTCAAGCCTCTCCATAACAAGCAATTCAATAACCTGATTAATTCATACAGAACAAGATACGGCATGGTTCTTACTCCCATGCAGTCAATTATCAGGGAGATTATTGAGAACAGGAGAAAAAAGATCAACACACTCTCAGCCTTCATAAACGATCAGATACCGCCGAAAGGCGACATCAGATACTGGACTCGCTTCCTGAACCAGGATACGGCAATTTACATGGGTGCTGAAAAGATTGCATCGAAATACGACATGGCCCTGTGCTATTTTCATATCAAAAAGATCAAAAGAGGATATTACTGTCTCAACATCAGGCTCTTGTTCGAACATACCGCAGGCCTGCCGGAGAAGCTGATAACAGATACCCATGTGAAATGTCTTGAAGAAATTATAAAGGAGAATCCTGAATATTGGATGTGGAGCCACAGGCGCTGGAAACATAAAAGACCTGAAGTGAATGCCTGAAACAGCCATTGTTATACTGAACTGGAACGGGATTGAATATCTTAAGCGATTTCTGGGTACAGTTATAAAATATTCTGAAGGTTTTTCCGCGGAAGTCTGGGTGGCAGATAACGGATCCACAGATGATTCGGTACAATGGATCTCGTTGAACCACCCCCCGGTCAAGCTTGTCAGGCTGGAAAAAAATCATGGCTTTGCAGGTGGGTACAACCTTGCACTTGAACAGATAAAGGCAAAATATTACGTTCTTCTTAATTCCGATATCGAAGTGACTTCCGCCTGGCTTGAACCTCTGCTGAAGCACATGAATGAGAA
>JBLNAO010000210.1:0-3199 GCA_050259395.1 Chloroflexota bacterium | reverse complement strand
GAACCGGTGTTACCGCGGTAATCAGCTTCGTCAACAAGGTTTGAGGAAAGCCTTCCCCTTCTGAAAGGTTCGGGTATGTTGAAATAAATGTGGTTGACAAAATTCCTTGCAAGTGAAGGATCACCCCAAAGGTCAACTGAGGAGATCTCTGTCAAAGGTTTGGTTTCAAGGAAATCATCAGAACACGATGGGGCAATAAAAGAGAGTATTGCCAGGAGTGCTGTTGAATATAATAATTTTCTCATGTCTCTGAATATTAGAATGTTATACTTGCACCTACGTTGAACACCTTATTCAGCGGGTACGATGTGGCTGTCGTTGATTCCGGATCGAAATCCTTCAGATGATCAATTGTAAGCAGGTTGTAACCTGTGAAGAAGACCCTGAAATTGGTTATACCCATTTCTTTTACTGCGCGCAGTGATGACAGCTCATAGCCTAGTTCAAGTGACTTAAGCCTGACGTAGTCGGTCGATTGCAGCCAGTATGTGTTGTCCTGCTCTCTCCAGTAACCGAAATACCTGTTCCATGCTTTTGGCTTTGATGCAGTGGGATTGTCAACTGTCCAGCGTCCTCTTGTGTCCTCCATCAGGTAGTTTCCTGATTCACCGTTGAATTCATAATAGTTGTCCCTGACAGCTCCTGCAGCTCCCTGGAAGAAAGCGGAAGCATAGATGTTCTTCCATCTGAGATCGAGATTAAGACCTCCTGAGAATGTTGGAAGATCAGTCTTGTCATAGCGCACCCTGTCGAGTCCGTCGATCTTGCCATCCTCGTTTACATCCCTGAAGATGATATCGCCCGGACGTGCATTCTGCCAGTGGGGATAACCAGCAACGGCTTCAGCATCGGCAAAGATTCCGATTGCTTCATACTGCAGGGTTGCATTCATTGGATGTCCTGTTGAAAGCTGGTAATCGGGAACACCGGGTGTTTCATCCCAGAATTTGATCTCGTTCTTCTGGTAACCGCCGTTTACTGATACAAAGTAATTAAACTGGCCCGCCTTATCACGATAACCTACCTGGAAATCGAAGCCCCTGTTAACGACTTCACCAATGTTTTCACGCGGAAGGGTGAGACCTGTTGACTGAGGAACAGAAGCATTCCTTCTCCAGAGGATGTTTGTGCGGAGGTTTGAGAAATAGTCGGCCTGGATATTAAGCTTGCTATTGAGAAGTGCGGCATCAAAACCAAGGTCGAACTGGTTTGCAACTTCCCAGGTTACATTCGGGTTGGGAATACGCAGCTCGTTAAGCACTTTTTCTTCCTGTGAGAAAGCATAGCCCATCGAGGCAAAGCCATAGCTTGAAAGGTACTGGTAAGCCTCAATGCGGTCGTTACCTGTCTGGCCCCATGATCCGCGGAGCTTGAAGAAGTTGAGGAAAGTGATGTTGTTTTTCCAGAAATTCTCTTCTGAGATCCTCCATCCTGCAGATACACCGGGGAAGAATCCGAAACGTTTGTCGGCGGGGAAGATGTATGATCCGTCGTACCTGAATACGAATTCGAGCATATACTTGTCCCTGAAGGCATAGTTCATACGTCCGAAGTAGTTGAGACGTGCATTCACGCTTGCCGATCCGTTATTGTTCTTTTCAAGCTCGCCACCTGCAAAAAGCTGGTCGATAACATCCGACACGAAATATTTGCGGAATGCCTGGAAGTTCATCGAATTTCCTGAAATTCTTTCTGAGCCAAGGAGCACTTTCAGGTTATGGTCAGCTCCTATTTTGGTATCATAAGTAATAAGTCCGTTTAGGGTTGTCCTGTCGCCATCGCGGAAGTATTGTGTAAGCTGGGGTGAAGGAAGGCCTCTTTTTGCTCTCTGGAGTACAGGGTCGCTTCCATCCATTGTGGTGCCGTCCCATGTATAAAGGTACCATGGTTTTTCCCAGAGCTTGTTGTTGCGTATGTTCTTGTCGAAAGATGCGTTTGCTGCAAAGGAAAGACCTTTGACCCATGGGATCTTGACGTCGAGCTTGAGCCCGCTTTCAAGAATATAATCCTTCGTTCTGTCATAACCTGTCTGATCGGAAGTGATAACTACAGGGTTGTTACCGTTTGCAATGTCGGGACCCGGAAGTCCGTTAGGCCAGTATGCATGCTGGATCGGATAGCCTCTCATTAAATTACTGAATACATCTGAGGCGGAACGGGTCGGATAGTTGCGGATCTCCTGGCGACCGGAAACATCAACGCTTAACTGGATGTTTTCGGATATGCGTCCGTCGATGTTCGTCCTGAAGTTAGCCTGCTTGTAGTTAGTGGCGCTGTTCTTATAGATTCCATCCTGGAAGTTTGTGCCCAGTGAAACAAAATATTTCATAGCCTGGCTTCCGCCGCGGAGCTCGAAGTTGGCATAGTTCTGAGATGCCACATTCTTCATGGCAGCAGACCACCAGTCTGTATTCGGGTAACGGAGTGGATCGGAACCATCACGATACTTTTGGATATCAGTAGCGCTGAACTTAGCCGGAAGGTTATCGTATGAGTTAACTTCATTTATCATCTCAGCATAGGTTGCTGCGTCTGCCATCTCAGGCAGAACGGTAGGCGTGCTCCATCCCTGGTTCAAATTGACGGTAATCTGGGGTTTTCCTTCAACACCGCGCTTTGTTGTTATAAGAATAACACCGTTTGCTGCCTGTGCACCATATATCGCCGCTGATGCATCTTTAAGAACCGTTATGTCCTGAATGTCCGCAGGGTTGATCCTGTTCATATCGCGGTTTGCGATACCATCGATAACGATTAGCGGGTTGTTATCGCCAAGGGTGTTGGAACCCCTGATCCTCATCATCGCATTGTCGTTACCGGGCTCACCTGAACGGGTGACAACCATAAGACCTGGCAGACGACCGGCAAAAGTGTTTGAAACGTTAACAGCCGGCGTTCTCTGCAGAGAGGTGCCTTCAACGGTGCTGATTGCTCCGGTGATGGTTGCCTTCTTTACGGTACCGTAACCGACAACCACAACCTCATTAAGGCCTTTGACCTCGCTTACAAGGGCAACGTCAACGGTTGACCTGCTGCTCACCGGCAGCACCTGGGTGACATAGCCGATGAACGAAAAAACAAGGTTTGAATTTTTGTCAGCCTGGATAGTATAACTACCATCTGCTTCGGAAATAGTACCTGTGCTGGTACCCTGAACTACGATGTTCACACCCGCCATGGGTTCCCCCGTCTGGCTGTC
>JBLNAO010000209.1:0-2598 GCA_050259395.1 Chloroflexota bacterium | reverse complement strand
GTGGGGTATCGCTATTACGAAACTTTCGGTGTAAAACCTTCCTATGAATTCGGTTATGGATTGTCATACACTGATTTTGAATATTCAAATCTTAAACTCAGCCCGACCAGGTTCTCAAAGATTATAACAGTCAGCGTTGATGTAAAAAACGCAGGAAAATCTGCAGGCAAGGAGATAGTGCAGCTTTACATCAGTGCACCTGCAACAAAGCTCGACAAGCCTGCTGAGGAGCTGAAGGGCTTTGCCAAAACAGGAAACCTGCAACCCGGGGAATCACAGACTCTTACATTTTTGATCGACAGGAACAGCCTGACCTCTTTTGATTCTGCTACATCATCGTGGATTGCAGGAGCCGGCAACTATGAAGTGAGAATTGGGGCATCCTCAAAAGATATAAGGCAAAGAGGGAACTTCAGCCTTGCCCGCGATATTGTTGTTCAGAAAGTCAGCAAATCGTTGGTCCCTAAAGATGAAATTGACGAAATGAAACCCTGAGATTTGTTTAGGTAAAAGTTTTGTAACAGTCAGATATTTTATCCGTCTTTGTTGTGTTAAACAAAGAGACATGATAAAAAATTTCTTCATCATTGCTTTCCGGAATATCGCCAGGAATAAAGCAGCCACCGTCATCAACGTCACTGGCCTTGCAACCGGACTTGCAGCATCGCTGCTTATTCTTCTCTGGACTCTGAATGAGCTGAGCTTTGAAAAATTCAACGCAAATGCAGAAAATATTTACAGGGTTGAGGAAGACCAGTTCTATTCAGGTGAACGTTATCATGTCACGGTGACACCCTATCCCAGCGGACCTGAGTGGAAAGAAAGAATACCTGAGATCCGCGAACAGGTGAGGATCAACAGGCTGGGAAGATGCCTGTTCAAACAGGGCGACAAGGCATTTTTCGAGTCCTCAGTCATTGCTGCAGATTCAACAATCTTCAAAGTTTTTTCTCATGAGATGATCATGGGAGACCCGGCAACAGCCCTGAACAATCCTTATTCCGTGGTACTTACTGAGAAGCTGGCTGAGAAATATTTCGGCAACGAGATGCCTTTGGGAAAAACCCTCACTATTGAAACCAGCCTTCAATGCACTGTTACGGGCGTGATCAGAAATTTACCCAACAATTCGACTTTTACTTTTGAAGGCATACTTCCATATTCCCTTCAGGATGAGCTGCATGTGCCAATGAGCAATCATTGGGGAAGCAATTCAATATTTACATATGTCGTTCTTGTGAACGGAGCAGACATTGTCGCCGTTAATAAAAAACTGACAGATATTGTACTTGAACACACTCCCGGGACTACTACAAAATACCTCCTGTTCCCTCTGACAGATATCCATCTTCACCAGCAGTTCGGTTTCAGGGAAACGAAAGCAGCCGTGACCTCTGTTTATCTCTTCAGCCTTATAGGAATGTTTATCCTTCTCATAGCGTGCATCAACTTCATAAACCTTTCCACAGCAAAAGCCGCTGTGCGGGCCAAGGAAATAGGCATCAAGAAAGCATCGGGCGCCGGAAGGAGTACGATATTCATCCAGTTCATGCTTGAATCTGTTCTTCTTGTAATTGTTTCATTGATATTTGCCTTCGTCATTGCAGGACTTCTGCTCAACACTTTCAATGAAATTTCAGGAAAGCATTTCACAATAGGAGATCTCACCGGGTGGAACTTTTTACTGGGAATCCTGGCCGTGGGGATGGTTGCAGGAATTGTTTCTGGCATTTACCCTGCACTATATCTCTCTTCATTCAGGCCTGCAGCAGTCCTGAAGGGCGAAACTGTTGCAGGTAAAGGAAGGTTCAGGCAAAGCCTTGTTGTGCTTCAGTTCACTTTATCGATACTCATTGCCACAACAGCCGTGTTCATGTACAGGCAACTCAAATTTCTCCGCGAGAAGGATCTGGGCTTCAATAAGGAAAATCTTATCTGCATACCCTTGTCCGAGAACATGAAACCCAGGTATTACGCTCTCAAGAAAGAACTGAAGAATGAAAGTCTTGTTATGGGCGTTACAGCAGCTTCGAGCAACCCTGTACAAATCGGAAGCAACTCCGGGGGAGTGTGGTGGGAAGGTAAAGATCCGGAACAGACCGTTCTCATCGGAATGAATGGCATAGACTATGATTATATGAGCACCCTGGGTATGAAGCTGGCCTCGGGCCGTGATTTTTCTGTTGATTTTCCGTCGGATGCGGCACATGATACAACCGGGAATTTCCTGATAAACCAGGAGGTTGCAAGAATAATGAATTCAGGAGATGTTGTAGGAAAAGGATTCAATTTCATAGGGTTGCGGGGCACCATTGTAGGCGTAATGGAAAACTTCCATTTCAGGGATCCCGATCTGCCTGTTGGACCAATAGCCTTTGCACTCACTGACACACAAAGATTTTATGTAATGCTTGTCAGGCTTGCAGGGGACTCAAAGGCTGCCCTGAAAGCAGTGGAAAAAATCTGGAGCAATATCATGCCTGAGTACCCACTCGAGTACACTTTTGTCGACCAGGATTACAATAACCTTTTCAAATCGGAGATCAGGCTCACCGAGCTTCTGAAATACTTTACAATTCTTGCCATTATCATTGCATG
>JBLNAO010000208.1:0-8360 GCA_050259395.1 Chloroflexota bacterium | reverse complement strand
CGCTACAACTGCCTACCCTTGCTACCTTCCGATCCTGGGGGAGTTCAGCAGGAGCTGGTCGTATAAGACTTACCCCGTGCAAAAGTACTATTATTTTCCTATTTTTCAATTATATTTGTTATTAAACTAAACCACCTTACAAAATGGAAGAGAAAGTCAATCCCTGGAAAGCAAATTTTGCAAACGGCATGATAATGGGCCTTGCCGGCGTTATATTCACGCTGGTTTTATGGTTCCTCGATCTAACATTCAACAAAAATGCATCTTACATCTTTCTGCTTATCGCGGTATTCCTGCTATATTATTTTATAAAATCATACAGGGATAATTATCTTCACGGTATGATCACCTACGGACAATCATTAGGTGCTGGCATGATAATTTTTCTCTATTCGTCAATAATCGGTGCAATATTCGGGTACCTGCTTTACACGGTGATCGATCCTGAACTTGTGAATAAATCACTGGCAGCAGCCGAGGAACAACTGAGGGCTTCAGGCAAGATGAACGACAGCATGATCGACACAGCGCTCGAAATGCAGAAAAAATTCATGAAACCCGGAATACTTGCCCTTTTCTCTATCGGGGGTAATCTTTTCTTCGGCTTTATAATATCACTCATCGTCAGTATTTTCACCAGGAAGGAAGGCAATCCCCTGGTTGATGCACCCGTGAAATAAAATTAATGATGGATTTGTCTGTTGTCATCCCCGTTTTCAATGAAGAAGAGTCAATTCCGGAGCTTTCGGACTGGATAGAAAAGGTATGTAATGCTAACGGGTTGTCGTATGAAATAATTTTTGTCGATGACGGCAGTACTGACACTTCATGGAAGATCATCAGCGGACTCGGCAAGTCAAACCCGGCTATAAAGGGGATGCGTTTCAGGCGCAACTACGGCAAGGCTGCGGCATTGCACACGGGCTTTACAGAAGCGGTTGGTGATGTTGTAATTACGATGGATTCGGATCTGCAGGACAGTCCCGACGAGATCCCTGATCTTGTAAAAATGATCAGGGAAGAGGGATATGATCTTGTCTCGGGATGGAAAAAGAAGAGATATGATCCCTTTGTGAAAAGGATAACAAGCAGGTTCTACAATACAAGCGCAAGGCTGGCGTCGGGTATTAAGCTTCACGATTTTAACTGCGGGTTGAAAGCGTACCGGCTCGATGTGGTTAAAAGCATAGAGGTGTTCGGTGAGATGCACAGGTACATCCCGATGCTTGCCAGGGAGGCAGGATTTAAAAAAATAGGTGAAAAAGTTGTCGAGCACAGGGCAAGGAAGTATGGAATAACCAAGTACGGCCTGGACAGGTTCATAAAAGGCTACCTTGACCTTCTCACAATCGGCTTCATAACACGCTTCGGGAAGAGCCCGATGCACCTTTTCGGATCCCTCGGGACACTTATGTTCTTCATAGGTTTCGTAATGACAATCTACCTGGGTGCAAAGAAGCTATACTTCATAAATCATCATCTCCGGGCCCCGCTTGTGACCCAGAGTCCCTATTTCTACATAGCATTGACCGTGATGATCATCGGATCGTTTCTTTTCCTTACAGGGTTTCTGGGAGAACTTATTAACAGGAATTCATCGGAAAGGAACAAATACCTGTTAAGAGATAAGGTGAATGTAGAGTAAGTCCTGGGGTCCTGGAGTCTTGGGGTCTTGGAGTCTCTGCGGTTAGCGGATTTCCGAATAGCATTCCAGAATAACCTTCGTCATCTTATCCCAGGAAAACTTTTTCTTTTCTTCCCGGACACATGCCGTAAAATCCTCCTCACGATCGTTATCAAAGTAATCTTTTATCGCCTCTGCAATCGATGAGGGATTGGGTTGCACAACATACCCGCATCTCCTGTCGGGGACAATCTCCTTAAGCCCGCCGACATCGGTTACAAGCATGGGTTTTTCGAAGTGAAATGCTATTTGTGTCACCCCGCTCTGGGTTGCGCTCCTGTAAGGTTGAACGATCAACGAAGCAGCGCTGAAGAAAGCCGAAACTTCATCATCGCGGATGAAACGGTTAAACAGGATTATCTCCTTTTCGAGTTTGAGTTTTCCGATAAGATCGGTGTACGGGGATGAATCTTCATAAAATTCCCCGGCTACAAGCAGCTTAAGATTCTTATTTCTTAGTACAGGATCTGCAAATGCCTCGATCAGAAGGTCAAGCCCCTTATATTCACGTATGAATCCGAAAAAGAGAAGATACCTGTAGCCGGCTGACAGATTTAGGATTTGCAGTGCCTTCTCTCCGGACTGCTTTTCACCGTAATTATCGAATAAAGGATGAGGGTTGAATTTTACCGGAACATCGGATCTGAATTTCTTCAGGTCCTCTCCCACTGCCCTTGCCAGCACAATCGCACCATCGATCGACCCTGTGAAATACCTGGTAAGCTGTTTGTCTCCCGGCCTCTTCTCGTGAGGAATGACATTATCGAAAATGCAGATAATCTTCGTATGATGGTTCGACCTGACAATGCGTGCTATTGTTCCAAGTGCAGGTCCCATGAAAGGAAGCCAGAACCTTAGTATCAGCAAATCAGGTTTCTCCCTCTTTAACTTTCTGCCTGTAATTATCCAGTTCAATGGATTCACTGAATTGATCAGTCTCCTTATCCTTATTCCCTCAGGGGCAGGTGAATCGTTGAACTGCGTTTTTCCCGGAAAGAGAAATCCCGGATACTGTAACGTGAATGTTACAATATCCGCATCGTGACCTTCAGCTATGAACTCGCGGGCAAGCCTGTTGCTGAATTCGGCAATGCCGCCGCGGTATGGCCAGGCAGGACCTGCAAGTGTTATCTTCATGGCACAAAGATAATTACTTATCCACTGCTGCAGGCTGAGTCAGCCTGACATCCTCCTTCATATTTACATACTTGGTTTCGAAACGCCTGTAA
Organism: Chloroflexota bacterium; assembly: GCA_050259395.1. Lineage (GTDB taxonomy): Bacteria > Bacteroidota > Bacteroidia > Bacteroidales > VadinHA17 > LD21. The sequence continues at coordinate 5,447 of JBLNAO010000208.1, read as the reverse complement.
AGCTGTTTATGCTTGTTGTCGAGACTGATGCTTCTTCCCGTAATAAACGCAAGTTCCACATTATTTCCTGCCATGTCGAGGATATCACCTGTCGAAACAACAATATTGGCATCTTTCCCCGCTTCAAGAGACCCTGTCCTCTCTCCTATTCCGAGTATCCTGGCATTATTCAGCGTTATGGTTTGGAGAGCCTGCTCTTTTGTAAGCCCGTAAGCAACGGTCTGACCTGCCGCAAAAGGAAGGTTACCGTATGCCTGTGAACCGTAGGTAAGCCCGGTGAGGATACCTTCCTTCATGAACATTGCTGCCATCTTGAAAGGAAACCTTGTATCGCTGTAATCATATTCCGGAAGGCTCAGAGGGTTTGAGAGAATAACCGGAACATTGTTCTCTTTCAGGAAATCCTTAACAGCCCAGGCAGTCTCATCTGTTCCTGTCAGGACAATCTTTTTCACTCCGTATTTCTTTGCAAAATTAACTGCAGCAACTATCCCTTTTGCTTCACTTGCGCTTATAAACAATGTCTTGTTTCCGTCGAAAAGTCCCTTCATCGCTTCAAGCCTGAGATTTGCTTTTTCAGGCTTTGTTACAGCCGAATAAGCTGCAGCATCGCTGAAAATTTTCTCAAGCGATTCGACATTCTTATCGTAGGTTGAAGCCTGTGGAGCCGCTGCAAACTGGGCTGATGCGCCTCTTCCCTGCATCGGAGCCTTCCTCGGCCAGCCAAGTTGCATGCCGTTGTCGATACTGTAAGCGGCATCTTCCCAGTTCCATGCATCAAACTGTACAATGCTTGATGTGCCGGGAAGCAATGTTCCCTGTGGCACTATCTGCGCAAGAAGGATCCCGTTCGACCTCAGAACCGGTATCACATGAGAGTCGGTGTTATATGCGGCAATAGCCCTGACATTGGGATTCAGGTCGCCTGTTTCGCGGAGATCCGTAGCCACTTCCACCCCGCTCCCGATCTCGGAGAGTCCAACTCCCGTATTCGGGAATATCAGTCCCGGGTAAACATGCTTTCCCGAAACATCAATCACTTCATACTTCGTCCTGTCAACCTTGATGTCGGCTGCTTTGCCAACAGATGTTATCTTACCTTTTTCAAACAATACAGCGCCGTCGGTTATAACTTCGCCTGTGCCGGTATGAATTGTACCCCCGGTAAGCATCACGGGCTTTTTCTGCGACGGGGCCACCACCGGGCTTTGGGCTGCTGACCCTGAGATTATCGTCAGCAGAATGATAACTGAGATATATAAGCTTTTTTTCATCGTCTTGAGATATTAGTCATGTTACTGCCGGCAGCAGGGGAAGCTTCCTTAAGGATCCCGGTGATGATCCTGGTGCGCTCGGCATCGATCTGTTCCTTCATCTTTGCATCTTTTTCCTCGTCGAAATAGATTGTTCCGTCCACCATCGTCTTGGAAGCTCTCGCATAAACTGTAAGAGGATGATCGGTCCACAGAACAAGATCAGCATCTTTTCCTGTCTTTATGCTGCCGGTCCTGTCAGCCAGGTGAAGCATTATTGCAGGGTTGAGTGTTACCAGCTTCAAGGCTTCGATCTCATTTATGCCTCCGTATTTCATTATTTTGGCGGCCTCCTGATTGAGCCTTCGCCCCATTTCCGCATCATCGGAGTGGATGCATGTCAGGACGCCCTGCTTAATCAGCATCGCTGCATTGTACGCGATGCCTTCATACACTTCATACTTGTAGTCCCACCAGTCGGAAAAAACTGAAGCGGCAGCTCCGTGCTCCTTTATCTGGTCGGCAATTTTGTACGCTTCGTTAAAGTGAATGAGAGAGTTCACCCTGACGCCAAAGTCCGCGGCAAGGTTGAGGATCATTGTACCCTCGGATTGCACATAGGTATGGCATTCGATAAAGCTCCGTTTTTCGAGTACATCAACAATGGCATCCAGCTCGAGATCGCGTCTTGGGGGTATTTTTCCGGTTTTATCTGCAGGTTTCAGTGCATTCCAGCTCTTCCATTCATCCCGGTAATCAACGGCGCGCTGGTATGCATCGCGGATGATCTGCTCGGTCCCCATCCTGGTGTTGGGATAGCGAGAGGTCATACGTTTCACGTTCTCACCCAGTGCATGTTTCAGGAAACCGGGCTGGTTCTCGACTTTAAGTTCCTCGGCATTATGTCCCCATCTCTGTTTTATAACGACCGATTGTCCCCCTATCGGGTTGGCGGAACCGTGAAGGATATGACTCATTGTCACGCCACCGGCCAGTTGCCTGTAAATGCTCATATCTTCAGGATCGAGCACATCGCCTGCTCTTACCTCGGAGGTAATCGCCTGAGCGCCCTCATTGGTTGCATCGGCAGCAATATGAGAATGCTCGTCGATGATACCAGCAGTAAGATGCATTCCTGTTGCATCGATCACCCTGGCCCCTGATGAAGAGAGGTTTTTACCTACGGCGGCAATCTTTCCTTTCTGAACTAGCACATCGGTGTTAAGCAGCTTGCCTTCTTTTTCGTTGGTCCAGACTGTTGCGTTTTTAAAAAGCACATCTTCCTGCTTCGGAAGTTCCTCCCACCCATAAGCGGTGAAAGGATAGACTATCTTGCCGGGTTCGGGGACAGGTGTTGTCCTTTTTGGCTTTTCAGCGCCGGTACTCTTATCGGCGAATGTGGCCTTCCAGCTTACCCATTTGCCATCGTCGGACTGTGCGCTGCCTGATATTTCATTACCGGCAGCATATCCCGACAACCTGAATTTCTTCTTCATCCTGTCGAATACGATGCTTACAGCATCCTTATCGCGGGTGAAAGTTGCTCCCCTGACTTCCGTGGTATCTGCCATCAGTTTCATTGTGGGTTTGTCGAAAGCTCCCGACAATACCATCTTATAATTTGCAGTATCCATCTTCAGCGTCCAGGTTCCCCTTACATCTTTCAGCCTGTAATCGACAAGCCTGTAAGGCACACCCTGCACCCAGTTCTCAAAGATCACACAATCGTCAGTGAAGATATTGCCCGATGTGACCAGGAGGTTTGCCACCATGTTCTTTTTCACGGCACCTACAAGGTCGGAAGCACCGATCATTGCAGCAGGTGTCGCTGTCAAAGCTTTAAGGGCTTCTGCTTCAGGCATGCCATACTTTACAGCTTTCCGGAGGTTTGCAAGGAATGAAGTTTTTGTCCTCAGGTCAGAAGATGTTATTGCAAACGGGATACCTGCCGATGACACTTTCGCGAGGTTGAAGGGTGCAAGCTCATAATGCTTCAGGGTTGTATATGATACAGTCAAAGCATCGAATGGGTCTTTCACATCGGGAGCTTCGGGGAAATTAACCGGGATTATCATTTTAGTGCCGGCTTTCTTAATGTCGTTGAGGGCCTGGTATTCGTCACCGTTCCCCTTAATTATATAGTTGATGCCGAACTCCTTCCCTATTTTGTCAGCCCGGAATATTTCAAGCTTGTTTGAGACCTCGAAGATCTGAGGTATGCCGAGGCTTTCGGAATATGCCTCGATTCCGTCATCATGAAAGTATCCTGCCGGAAGCTGCTTATACCATTGTGCGTCGTGATTGAGCTGGCGAAGCAGGGCAATTATGCCAAACTGGGAGGAAGGATACATGTCGGCCGATCTTCCCCTGGTGAATGAATAGTTGGCAGAGGTTTTATTTTTGATGATCATGTTATTTGCCTTGCCTTCGCCGGTGGAAACGAGGGCTGATGTGCCTCTTGCAATACCATCATTTTTGAATGTCACCACCGCGCCGAACCCCGACTGGCGGTATTCTCCTGCGGTTTTGTTGTCGGGAATGAATTCCGAAGAGACATCATATGAAGAATTGATTCCATCGTTCCAGTAATCTGCTGCCCTTCCCTCAGGTGTCTGAGGCTGAGCAGACCGGCTACCCTGCATCGCCTGGATCATTGCAGCATATGGATTGGCATCCTGCTGGGCTGCCTGCACCTTAATGCCATAATTTCCTGCATATACATCTATGAAAGCAGGATAGACTGTTTTTCCGGTAAGGTCATAAACAATTGTCCCTTTTGGGAAATTGATATTGCTGCCGATCTCTTTGATCCTGCCGTTTGCGATGAGCAGATCGGTATTTTCAAGGGTGGTCTGATAATCGACCACAACACGGGCATTTTTTAGGCCATATATTTCTGTTCTCCTGTCGCTCACTCCCTGCACGGGGGCATCATCGACCTGACCCGCCAATGGCAGGAAAAGAAAGAAGAGCAGAAAAATGCACAGATTTCTTTGCATGGTTTTTCCAGGTTAGGTTAAAGGAACAATGTAAAAAAATAATCGGAATTCTGAAAGATGGTCGTCTTTTTAGCCGTTAAGATAATCCTCAAGGTAAGCGAACCGTGTGGTAAGCCTGCCCTCCCTGAGGACGGTGGCTTTTTCGAGCATCGGGCTTCCTGTACCTGACAACAGGTCGTGCATCACCTCCGATGACAGCTGTTTTCCGAAATCGAGCGATGCGTCCCTGGGCAGTTCACCCGGAAGGTTGTCGATAGACATCACAGTAATGTTTGAAGGACGCGACGATTCGGGATCTTCACCTTCCAGAAACGGGTTGTACGAGTAAAAAGGATCGGAAATTGTTGTCGCCCTGTGCGTGGAAGGAATTCCCCCGTTAATGTCACAGCTTACATCAGCAATGACAGAGATCCTGAAGTCAGGGCTTTTCATCTGTTCCTTCGTGAAGAAACCGGGTGAGCGTGGGTCCCAGAAATGACCGGTGATGAGGATATCCGATCTTTTTGTAAAAGGAAGGAATGTTGACCGATATTCTTCAGGGTTATTTTTGAAATGACTGAAGCTGTATGGAAGATTGCCTTTATGCTTTACGTAATGTTCAGGTTTGACCTGGGTGAAAACAGGAACGCTGAAGTCTTTTTCCATGTAATCCTCAGGGGACACCTGCACGATATTGCACACACAAAGGGTTTCGACAGCTCCGCGTGATACCCTGCCATCGCCGGTCACCACTATCCTGAGATCGGGTTTGAGAGTGATGAGCCTCAGTCCCGCCCACATTTCATCGAGATCGTGGCACTGGTAAGCAGGTTTGAGCCGGAACTTGTTGGTCCTGATGCCGGCTGCCCTTAACCCGTTATATGCGCCTACAATGCCGGCATAACGTCCGAAAGCGACGATCCGCTGACCTTCTTCCGTGGTCATCAGCTCATAGTCGATAAGTGTCAGCTTCTGCTCAGCCATGACCCTGAACATTTCATTGTTATGAGGCTGCTTTTTAACGACATGGGCAAAGAAAAGATAAGTTTTTCCGGGAATGAATGTGCGCTTGTCAATCTCCTTCACTCCCATCAATATGTCGCAGTCGCGGAGATCTTCCTTCAGGGGAATGTCGAGATACTCATATTCATCATTCGAATACGATCTGAAATCACTGGGCTGAACATAAAACTGGACATGCGGATAGAGTTCCTGC
>JBLNAO010000207.1:0-5571 GCA_050259395.1 Chloroflexota bacterium | reverse complement strand
CAATAATCATGCAAATTATTGCCCAGAGGAGTCAATGCTCCCAATCCTGTTACTACAACTCTTCTCATAAATGGGTTTTTATAAATGCAAACTATTTTGCATTCTCTTCAATGTACTTGATTGCATCCCCGACTGTTGCAATAGTTTCAGCCTGATCGTCAGGAATTCCGATATTGAATTCTTTTTCGAACTCCATAATCAATTCAACAGTGTCGAGAGAATCAGCGCCGAGATCGTTTGTGAAGCTGGCCTCCGGAGTTACTTCTGACTCATCTACTCCAAGTTTGTCAACTATAATTTCCTTTACTCTTGTGGCAATGTCCGACATAATGATAAATTTTAATTAATATTAAATTTAAAACCATGCAAAGAAATATATTTGTACCATATTTTTCAAATGATTTGATGATTTTTTATCTGCAGTCCTGCATAATTTCCTGAAAATTAATAAAATAAAGTTTTCAAACGAAGGATTCAGATAAACATTGCAATACGTCAGAGATCAGATAATGAGGAACATAGCTATTTTTGCCTCGGGTTCAGGTACCAATGCTGAAAACATTATTAAGCATTTTTCGAACAACAAAAATGCAGGTGTCAGTCTGGTTCTTTCCAATAAGCGTCATGCGATGGTTTTAAAGCGTGCCGAAGCGCTGAATGTTGATACCTGTTTTTTCGAATACGATGATTTTTACAATTCCGGCAGGGTGCTCGATAAGCTGGTAAGTCACGATATCGATTTCATAGTTCTTGCCGGTTTCCTGTGGCTTGTTCCTGAGAATATACTCGATCGTTTTCCCGGCAGGATTGTGAATATCCATCCGGCGTTGTTGCCTCTTCATGGAGGCAAAGGAATGTATGGTGATGCAGTTCACAAAGCTGTCATAGCCGGAGGTGCGAAAGAATCGGGCATTACAATTCATTATGTGAACAGGCATTACGACAGTGGGGATATAGTATTTCAGGCGCGTTGCAGGGTTGAACCCGGCGACACGCCTGAAACACTGGCTTCAAGGATTCATGCCCTTGAATATCTGCATTATCCTCGGATCATCGAAGACCTCATTAAGGAACTTTGCTAAAAAGTTCCGAGCATATCGATATTGACCTGTTTGATCATTTCGAACTTCTGCCTGTTGGTATCTGAAACTGGCTCTGAAGGAGGTGCTATTACTTTCAGAGGATCGATAGGGCTTCCATTCATATAAAACCTGAAATCGAGGTGCGGCCCGGTCGATAATCCGGTGCTGCCTACATATCCGATTATATCACCCTGTTTTACCATTTTCCCTGCAGTGATTCCTTCTCCAAAACGGCTGAGATGCATGTATGCCGTGGTATATTCGGTATTGTGCTTGATCTTCACTATCCGGCCGCTTCCGGCGTCGTAAGATGCCGACAGGACCTTCCCGTCGCCAACGGCATGAACAGGCGTACCCGTGGGGGCAGCATAATCTACACCGTAATGTGGCCTCCTGATCTTGAGAACAGGATGGAACCTGCTTGAAGTGTACCTCGAACTTATCCTTGAAAATTTAAGAGGTGCTTTCAAGAATGCTTTCCTGAGGCTTTTGCCATCGGCATCAAAATAAGATTCCTGTCCGTCCTGAATGAAAGGGATGGCGGTGTATGTCTGCCCCGAGCTTGTAAATTGAGCCGTAAGGATTTTTCCGATACCAATCGGTTTGTCCTCAATGTACTTCTCTTCGTAAACGACCTTGAAATTGTCACCCTCCTCAAGCCCGAAGAAATCCACCGTCCACTGGAAAATACCATTAAGCTCGGCAGCCAGTGCTGGGGGCATGCCTCCATCGAGAATTGCGTTCCACAGGGAAGAGCTGATGGCGCCTTTTGCATACCTGATCTCTGTCGTGACCTCTTTTTTGAAAGCCGTTATATTCAAAGAATCGTTGAAGCTGAAGACGTAAGTCGTCACAGGGTCGTGGTCATAAATCATGTATTTAGCCCTGTGCTGATCATTGCGCTCGCAGAGTATTGTATAGTTTTTACCTGGCAATACTTTCCTGACATCAAACACATTTGCCGAATTATGAAGCACCTGGTCTATTTCAGGCATGCTGACGCCGTGTTTTAAAAGAATATCCGAAATGAAAGAGTTGCGTTTAATCACCCCGGGAACTGTATCGTACAAATCTGCGGGGATGCCGTAAACATAAAGCGGTTCAATTTTCGGCGGGACGGATGCTGTGTCGACCGGCATGAGGCTTAACTGGCGGTTCAGATCATTGATCCTGTTGCAGGAGAATAATATAACTGCTGACAAGATCAGGAGGGCTCGGCTTGTGAATTTCATAAAAATAAGTCAGTCAAAGAGTTAAGATTAAAGAATTTCAAGTTTCAGTTTTAACAATATAGCATTTTTTCAAACTTCCAAAAAACAAAATTATTGTTTCAGCACAATGTTTATAATTCTTTTCGGCACAACAATTACATTCGACGGGGTTGTTGTTCCGATATATTTTTTTGCTCTCTCATCGGCAAGGACTGTCTGAATAATTTCGTCCTTTTGCATGCTTACAGGAAGAGAAATGCTGAAACGCATTTTACCGTTAAACGAAACAGGATATTCAAAATTGTCTTCTTTCAAAAATTCTTCATTGAATTCCGGCCAGGGTTCGTAAGCGAGGGATTCTTTGTTTCCAAACAACTGCCACAATTCTTCGGCAGTGTGAGGAGCGAAAGGTGCTAGCACCCTGGCAAAGACGGCTGCTGTATCTTTTGAAACCCTGCCTTTCTTTGTTGCAAGGTTAAGAAAGATCATCATCGCGGAAATGGCCGTATTGAAATGCAGCGACTCTATATCATTTCCGACTTTTTTGATCATCTGGTGGAGCCCTTTCAGTATCTCGGCCTCTTCGTTGCCTTCGAAAATATTCGATTGTTCCGAGAAGAACCTGAACGATCGGCCCAGGAATCCATGAACACCTTTAATGCCTTTTTCATCCCAGGGTTTGGTTGCATCGAGCGGACCGAGGAACATCTCGAAAAGCCTTAGTGTATCGGCTCCAAAGCCAGAGACGACATCATCGGGGTTGACGACATTCTTCAGCGACTTAGACATTTTGGCCACTATCTGGTTCACTTCCGCCCCTGTTTTGGTGTGGTAATGCTTCCCCTCACGTTCTTCAACCTCATCAGCCGCAACTTTTGCACCGGTCGGTGTCTCATATGCAAAGGCCAGGATCATTCCCTGGTTGAACAGTCTTTTGTAAGGCTCATCGGTCGATACAATTCCAAGATCATAAAGCACCTTATGCCAGAACCGACTGTAGAGAAGGTGCAGGACAGCATGTTCCGCTCCTCCTATATAAAGATCCACAGGCATCCAGTATTTCTCTTTTGCAGGGTCAAATATCATCTTGTCATTGCCGGGATCAATGAAGCGAAGGTAATACCAGCAAGATCCGGCCCATTGGGGCATAGTGTTGGTTTCCCTTCTTCCTTTGCGACCATTTTTGTCAGTAACGTTAAGCCACTCACCGGCATTTGCCAAAGGCGATTCGCCAGATTCACCCGGGAGGTATTTTTCAAGTGAGGGAAGCTCAAGGGGCAGTTCATCTTCTCTCAGGACCGTGATCTCACCATCTTCCCAGTGTATAACGGGAAATGGCTCGCCCCAATACCGTTGCCTGCTGAACAGCCAGTCGCGGAGCTTGTAATTGATTTTCTCCTTGCCAAGATTTCCCGATTCCAGCCAATCTGTAATTTTCGCGATTCCCGCCTGCTTGTTGAGACCGTTAAGGTCAATCCCTGTCTCCTTGTCGGCTGAATTTATGTAAATGCCATCTTCAGTCCAGCATTCGTTACCTTCAAGGATTCTCATACGCTGCTCAGGATCTGTAACTTCCGGGTCCTGTATGCATACGATCGGCAGATTGAATTTCTTTGCAAATTCGAAATCCCTCGTATCGTGGGCAGGCACTGCCATGATAGCGCCTGTGCCATAACCCGTGAGGACATAGTCGGCAACCCAGATTGGTATTTTCTTTCTGTTGACAGGGTTGATTGCGTACCTGCCGGTAAATACCCCGGTTTTTTCCTTTGCTAGGTCGGTGCGGTCGAGATCGGACTTAAGCGAAGCTGCACTTGTATAGCCCTCGACACTTTTTTCATGATCAGCAGTGGTGATTTTCGACACAAGGGCATGTTCGGGGGCTATGACCATATAAGTTGCCCCGAATAGAGTGTCGGGCCTGGTGGTGAAGACAGTAAGCTTTTCACTCAGACCGTCAACAATAAAATCAACCTCTGCACCTGTCGAGCGTCCGATCCAGTTCCTCTGCATATCTTTTATTCCTTCCGGCCATTCGAGTTCATCGATGCCCTTAAGCAACCTTTCAGCATAAAGAGGGATACGGAGCATCCACTGCTTGAGATTCTTCCTTACAACTTTGTTGCCGCATTTTTCGTGCGAACCATCGGCCAGCACCTCCTCATTAGCGCAGACGATCCTGCAATGAGGACACCACCATACCTGCGCATTATCATAGTAGGCCAGCCTTTTTGAATCGATGTATCTGTTTATTTCACTTTTCCCTTTACGGGTTATCTCCTCCGGAACTTCAAGCTCTGAAACAGGTCTGCCCTTCTGCTGCTTCTCATCGAACCAGGTATTGAACAGCCGGGTGAAGATCCATTGTGTCCATTTGTAGTATCCCGGATCGGTTGTGTTTATTTCTCTTTCCCAGTCGTAGCTTAGTCCAAGCTCTTTGATCTGTCTTCTGAACGTATCGCAGTTTTTCCTTGTTGTTATTGAAGGATGTGTACCTGTCTGAATCGCATATTGTTCAGCCGGAAGCCCAAAAGCATCCCAACCCATAGGGTGCAGGACGTTGAAGCCTTTCATCCTTTTATACCTGCTGAAGATATCTGTTGCTGTGTATCCTTCGGGATGGCCTACATGGAGCCCTGCTCCGGATGGGTACGGGAACATGTCGAGGACATAACATTTTTTGGGATTGGTAAGATCTTCAGGCGTTCTGAAGGTTTTGTTTTCCTCCCAGTATTTCTGCCACTTCTTCTCGATTTCTGAAAAATTGTAATCCATTTTCTTGTATGTTGTTATGGTCCTGATTATAAGTTGGCAAAAATAAGAAATCTTTAAGAATATAACCGGTGAATACTTTAATGATTATTCTGCCGGGAATATGCCAGTGATTCATTAAATGGATCTTAATGCCAATTATCATACCGACCGTTGTAACATTATTGAGTCAGGACAACTCTAATACTATGTATAAAGTATAAAACACAAAAATTATGAAAAATTCAATCATTTCTCCGGCACGATCACTTACTGTTTTGATCGTTTTATGCGCACTACTTAGCTTTTCCAATGGCTGCTCCAAGGATGACAGTGATCAAAACACTGTGGATACCAGTACTCCGGGAAATCCCAACGAGATCCTTATACAGGGATCGTCGTTTTCGCCTGCAACGATAACAATTCAGGCAGGGACCAAAATTACATGGAGGAACAAGGATGGCATGACCCATACTGTTACAAGTGACTCAGGAATATTCGATAGCGGTAACATTGCCGGTAATGGC
>JBLNAO010000206.1:0-18670 GCA_050259395.1 Chloroflexota bacterium | reverse complement strand
AATAAAAATGTAAATTCCCATCTGTTCACTTTTTTAAATACTCTTTAACTTTTTCAATTTGAGTCGCAAAGTAACTGCTTTTTTCCGGATATTTCAAACTTAATTTTTCGAAAATATCTATCGCTTTTGAGTAATAACCCTGACTTATATAGATCCTTGCAAGGGTTTCTGTCACAAACATACCTTCACTATATGCAGGCATGGACCTGTCTTCAACGGGAACTTCCTTTTTTTCCCTGTTGGGCTCAATCCTGGGATTAGCTATTATAAATCTCTCAATCAGATCAGCCTGTGACAGTTTTGCAGGTTCGGACTGATTTGTTTCCTTAATCTCAGCCTCGATGGCATCTGGATTGTCATTCTTTTCGATATCCAGTTCCAGTAGGGCTTCCGGAGACTCTCCAGCAATTACCGGTTCTTCCGCAGGGATGTCATCAGTCTCGTCGAATGAGCCAATGATTAACTCAGTGCTCAATCCGGCATCGCTTACTTCGGCATCGTCCAGTGAATTATCCTGTGCTTCAATAACATCGATCATCTGCTGGCTGTTTTTTGCAGTCTCTATGACAGTCTGTCCTGAATCGACCGGTTCCACGGCATTATCAACTTCCACCTCAGGCTCTGCACTGAGCTGAGGCGGATAAATAAAATGATACAGCACTTCCCTGTCGGCGATATGTATGGCGGAGTTCCTCAACTGGTTACTCAATCTTACATCGTCGTTTGCGTGCAAGCCTTTGAGGAGCAGCAGATGAGCAGTCTGGAAATAAGGGAATATGGCGACGATCTCGCCGATTTCAGTGGTCGTCTTCGGGTCGATGGAAGAGGAATTCTCCATCAGGTTCAGAAAATCGGTCCTGTTCATTGCTTTACCAGTTGACAAAAGCCTGGTTGAATATATCCTCAACGATCATCTCAACGATATCGGACGACAGTTCACCCTCAACCTGGCTCAGATCGAGGTTTGAATCGTAATCCGCATAACGTGAGAAGGTCTGTTCATAGCTGAGTTCAGGTTTAACAACATTCGTGAACTTCACCTTAACCGTGATCGAGAACCTGTTTGTTGCAGCCCTTGCATCTGCACCGACAGTGAGCGGCCTTGTATTATAGTCCGAAATTTCACCTTCAAAAGTCACATCGGCGGCATCTTTGACGAATTTAAGACTCGTTTCAGACCGGCATTTGTCGATAAGGGCATCAGTCAGATTCTGACTTAAGCCCGGCTGAACCAATGATGCCCTGTTCTGGAAATAGATGACATTGATTGTATTCACGCCGGTGGTGCTGGCGCCTGAAAAAGAATATGAGACCTTGCAGCCATTTAGGAACGGCAGGGACATCAAAGCAAGGCTGAGCAAAAAGGCGCGTATAGAATTATGCCTGGAGTTATTCGATACCATATTCCTTTATCTTTCTGTAAAGGGTTCTTTCGGAGATGCCAAGCTCGCTGGCTGCCATCTTGCGTTTACCGTTATATTTTTCAAGGGCTTTCTTTATCATCTCAACCTCCTTGCCTGACAGAGAAAGTGATTCCTCAACCACCTCCTGCGTGTCCTGTATATTCCTCTTTGAATGATGTGGCACTTCAGGAGCGGGTTCATTATCGACGTTATCCTCGATCTCCTCATTTCCCACTTCCCGGAAAAGGTTCTTGATTGCCATCGAATTGTTTTCCCTGAAGTCAATGTCGACCTCTCCTTTCCGCATCATTTCGAAAACAAGTTTCTTTAGGTCCGTCATGTCGCTTTTCATGTCAAAAAGGATCTTGTAAAGAATCTCTCTTTCAGAAGCGAAGGCTTTATCATAATCCTTGTTTATGACGGCCGGAAGCTTGGAATTTCCGTATTCGGGAAGGTAATGAGTGAGAGTGGTCGCGGTTATTTCCCTTTCACTTTCAATGATCGATATTTGTTCGGTGATATTCTTCAGTTGCCTTACGTTGCCAGGCCAGGAATAACGCAAAAGGATATTTTTTGCTTCCGAATCGAGCCTTATTGCAGGCATCCTGTATTTTTCGGCAAAATCGACAGAGAACTTTCTGAAAAGGAGGAAAATGTCCTCACTCCTGTCGCGAAGCGGTGCCACTTTTATCGGAACTGTGTTGAGCCTGTAAAACAGGTCCTCCCTGAATTTACCATGGTCGATTGCAGTGGGAATATCTACATTGCTTGCTGCAATTACCCGCACGTTTGTTTTCTGAACTTTGCTGGATCCCACGCGGATGAACTCTCCCGTTTCGAGAACTCGCAGTAGTCTGACCTGGGTGGACAGTGGCAGTTCTGCAACTTCATCGAGGAAGATGGTCCCTCCGTCAGCCACTTCGAAATATCCCTTTCTGCTTTCAGTGGCTCCCGTGAAAGAACCTTTTTCGTGTCCGAAGAGTTCCGAATCAATTGTGCCCTCGGGAATGGCTCCGCAGTTCACCGCTATGTACTGGCCATGCTTTCTCTGGCTGTAAGAATGAATGACCTGCGGGAAAATTTCCTTTCCCGTTCCGCTTTCACCGGTAATAAGCACGGAAAGGTCGGTAGGCGCCACCTGGACAGCAATGTCGATAGCCCTGTTCAAACCTTCATAATTGCCTATGATACCGAATCTTTGCTTGATGCTCTGCAGATCCTTCATGCCATTTTTTACAATGCTGCGAATTTAACGTTTTTTTAAAACATCGGGAATGCAATTTCCTTAAATTCGCAATATGAAAGAACGGTTAAACATAGCCGGTATTGTTCCTGCACGGTACGCATCCTCGAGATTTCCGGGGAAACCACTGGTTCTTATCGGAAATAAGCCGATGGTCCGGCTGGTGTATGAACAGGCAAGTAAAGCGCTCGATCATGTTTACGTTGCCACCGACGACGCCAGGATATTTGATGTTGTTGTGGCTTTCGGTGGCAGGGCACTTATGACGTCGGAAAAACACAGAAGCGGAACTGACCGTTGTGCCGAAGCAGCAGAAAAGATGATGAAGGAAGGGGTTGATGTCGATGTTGTTATAAACATTCAGGGCGATGAGCCCTTCATAAAGCCGGAACAAATAAAGCTCCTTGCCGGCTGCTTCGATGATGAAGAAGTTGAAATTGCAACTCTCGTCAGGAAGGTGAAAGAGGGTGAAGATATTTTCAACCCCAACCAGGTGAAAGCCGTTCTCGACAGGAAAGGATATGCGATTTACTTCAGCAGGGCTGCAATACCGTATTTCAGGGATGCTGAAATGAGCGCCTGGACGTCCAGCCACAATTATTATAAGCACATCGGATTATATGCATACAGAACCGCTACCCTGAAAAAGCTTACGACGCTGCCCCAGGGTGATCTTGAGAAAGCAGAATCGCTCGAACAGAACAGGTGGCTTGAAAACGGATTCAGGATCAAAACCGCCCTTACTGTTTGGGAAAATATCGGCATCGACACACCGGAAGATCTTGAAAAAGCAAGGTTTAATACGGATTAGTATCGATTTTATTGTATTTTTGTACAGAATTTTGATGAAAGTCTAAAGGATCTATATGAAGAAATTTCTACTCTTTGTTTTCCTTTTATATTTCTCCACTATTCTTCAGGCTCAGCAGGGAATGAAGGACTCGGCTGTGTTTTCTGCAACTCCCCAGAAAGTTTCTGGCGGAGAATCGTCAAATATCAGGATCACCATTTATCCTGTTCCGGTAACTAACAACAGTTTCACAATCCGCACCGACAAGGATATTTCTTTTGTGAAGATTACAAATATTATAGGTCAGGACATCTTCAAATCGCGATACAACAATCCCCAGCAGATGATACGCATCACTCTCGATGCACCGCAACGCGGAATGTATCTTGTTACAATTATTTTCAACGATGGCATAAGGATCGTAAAAAAAATTATGATCGAAGAGCCTAAATGAAATAAATTATTATTTTCGCAATTGTGAAAGCTTTTCGCGGGGAAGCTTCACAAATCATTAATGAATCATATTCAAGGCAGGATAAACAAACCTGCATGGATGATTGTTAATTGTACGACAAATGTCTGAACTAGTCTTATATATATATAATCATGGAAGAAGGTCTTAATGTATTTTCAATAAAAGATCTTGAAAATTTCTCAGGAATAAAGGCGCATACAATAAGAATTTGGGAAAAAAGATACAAGATCCTGGAGCCGGATAGAACTGACTCAAATATAAGGACTTACAGCGAGTCCGAACTTAAGAAGATCCTGAATGTAGCCTACCTTAACAGGAACGGTCTGAAAATATCCAAAATAGCAAAACTCGATGAGGATGAGCTTACCCAGCAGGTAATGACTGTCAGCAGCAGGAATGATGATCTCGATCAGAATTTCCAGCCGGGCAAGATACTGATGTCAGCAATCCGGTTTAACGAGATGCTGTTCAAGGAAGCGCTCTCACCGTTCATCAGGAACAAAGGCATTGAGGAGGCATACACAAGATACCTGTTTCCCCTTCTTGAAAAATCGAGGATACTATGGCAGACAGGGAGTCTTTCAAGAGCCCAGGAGCAGTTTGTAAGGAATATTATCAAACAGACAATCATAATAGAGGACAATCTTCTGAAGCAATCTTCGTCGAAAACGAAAGGCACTTTTGCCATGATCAACACCTCTGATAACCTGACAGACAATAACTTCCTTTTCTACAAATACGTACTGAAGAAAAGAGGTTACGATGTGATATTCACCGGAGGCATCCTTCCTGCATCCGAAGTAGTGGAGATTCACAAGATAAAGCCATTTGAATACCTGGTTGTAAACTCGAGCGCATTCGATTTTGCAGAGAAGAAAATAGGTTACTTCAATAATGTGGGCAAATCGCTGATGATCAAAAAGATAATCCTGACGGATTCTCCTGAGGACAACACCAAAAAATACGATAAGATTATTCTGACGCGCGATCCGTCGCATTTTATAGGGGTGATCGAATCATTGTAAGTTAATAAATATCAACACTCTGGTTGATTATTATTATCTTTTTTGCTTGTTGCTAAAATTCGATAATGATTCCTATTGTAGGCAGAACCGTTGCGCCTTCACTCCCGATATATTTAAGGTTGTACCTGAGCGGATCTGAAGGATCATCCTGCGGAACCTTGTTTGCATCTGTTACCCTTACAAGCAGGGGAGGCTGATCCGCCTTGTGATTGTAGACATTCTGGACATCCGCGTAAAGCATAAGCGACCATTTATTGAAGAAATATTGTTTGTCGATCCTTATGTCGAGCTGATGGAACGGCCTTAGTCTCAGTGTATTGTATCTTGAATAATCAGGATACGCGCGCCCCCGAAGGTCCCATGATGACTTGAACGATGACCCGGCAACATCATACGGTGTATATGGAGCGCCTCCCACAAACCTCCATTTGAGGCCAAGATCCCAGTTGCGGTTAAACCTTGTCGTTGCGGTAAGATTCAGAAGATGCTTGTTGTCCCACGAGGAAGGTATCCATCGTGAATCATTTCCCCTGAACTCGCTTCTGACATAGGTATATGATAAAACCATGTTTGTCTTTTTGAATTCCTTGAACCTGGTGAGTATTTCGAACCCGAACGCCCTTCCCGTTGCAGCTGAGGTAAGTTCCTCATCACCGAAGATCCCGTAATCGACACTCTTGCTGGAGAGAGGTACGGAATCTGTTACAGAATAGGGATAGTTCCTGTAGTATTTGTAAAATCCTTCGACAGTAAACTGGATATTTTCAGAAGGAAGCACTTCAAACCCTGCCACATAATGATCAGCTGAAATGTATTTAAGGTTATTGAGCTTATTGACAAATATGCCGTTGTTATCAGAGTATCCAAGTGAAGTATATGAAGGAAGCTGGTAATACCTTCCGGTGCTCATATTGAAATTTAGCCATTCGCTTATGTTGTACGATGCTGAAAGCCTGGGTGATAACTGCTCAACAGGATTCGACCTCGATGAAGCCCATGAATTGGCGTCTGTTCTGATGCCAAGCGAGAGGCTGAGCTTTTCTTCAAGGAACGATTTACTGACTTGCCCGTAGATACCGTATTTCATCATTTTCAGGTTGGTCCTGTAGTCGATGTCGTTTTCCGCTACTGCTGAGATCACTCGCCGGAACGTTGAGTTCCTATAATGCACATATTCAGCAGATGCTCCGTAGCTAAGCCGGAATCCTCCATCTCCTAATATGGTCTTTTCATAACGCCCCTTGATTTCACCTTCACCGGAAAGATAGTCTAATAACCTGCTGGAATCTGTGGGAAAATTGTTTATGTCCTTGTACTGGGTATTGTTGAGATAGTTTCTGCTCAGCACCCATGTATCAAAACCTTTTTTAGAGTAATGCTTGTAAACGATCCCCGCCACATAGCTGTATTGTTCCTGGACAGGTATGTAGTCGAGTATGTACCTCTGAAAATCAGTATCGTTTGCCTTAAGGTTCAGCTCGAAATCATCCTTAGCACCGAGACCAATAAAAGTAATCTCATTTTTCTGATCGAGCCTAACCTTGTATTTAACCTGAAAATCTGTGTAAGCAGGAAGGAAAGGCAGTTGAAGGGCGCTGAAAAGAAACTGGAGGTATGACCTCCTGACTGACATTATGAGCGTTCCTTTCTCACCGGCTGGCCCGTCTATTGTAAGGCCGAGGTCAGACGCGCCGACTGTTGCCCGGTATTTCATCCTGTCGTTATTGCCATCGATAAGGGTAAAGTTCAGGATCGAACTGAGTGCGTTGCCTTCGGAGGCTGGGAATGCACCGGACAGGAAATCAACGGATTGTACGAAATCGACATTTATGATGCCGGTTGGTCCGCCTGAGGCGCCCTGAGTAGAAAAATGATTAAGATATGGGATCTCGACATTGTCAAGATAAAACCTGTTCTCATTAGGCCCGCCGCCTCTTACGATTACATCATTCCTGAACGCCGGTGTTGAAGCAACACCTGGAAAAGATTGCAGAACCCTTGAAATATCACGGTTTCCGCCGGGGTTCCTTTCTATCTCATCGATACCTATTACCCTGACAGATATAGGCGTTTCTATTTTTTTTGTAAAAGGTGAAGCCTTGACTACAACTTCTCCAAGGCTGATCTCCGACTCCTCCAGGGGTATTTCGAGGTCTGTGTGCTTGCTCGGCGTCACCATCAGGGCTGATGAGATATAAGGTTTAAACCCGATAAGGGAAACACGCAGCTCTGCAAAACCGGGCTTTATACCGGTGAGCGTGAAATTTCCTTTTTCATCAGTTATGGCGCCGTTGGTTGTACCCCAGATCTGGACGGTTGCAAAGGCTAACCCTTCATTGGTTCTTAAGTTATAGACCCTTCCATTTATAGTGCCGGTGTTGCTTTGCGGAAAACAATGTATGCTGTATAGAAATACAATAATAGCTGTAAACAGAACTTTTTTCATAGAAGGTTATAAATTCCAAAAAAACAACCAAACAGCAAAATGGTTCAGATCAGTCTGGAAAAATATTCCTTCTCGGATTTGAAGTCGATACCACTTACAGACGCTTCCATAATGTGAATACGCGAAAGCATATTTTCTGCAAATTTCTTTTTGATACCGGCATTATCCGTTGTAATCCGGTGTTTCACAGCCTGTGTTATTTTTGAAGCTTCCCTCCAAACCTGAGCTGTTCTTACTTCGAGGAAGCATTCAGTGAATTTTTCCCAGATATAATCAACAGCCAGCCTTGATGGGTGCAGCATGTCCTCTGCATAGAACCGGTAATCGCGTAGTTCGTCCATGAGGAGTTCATATGCAGGAAAGTATCCGGGAGATGAAGAATGCCTGAGAAGTTCTTCGACTGCAAGGAACAACACCGACTTGCTTACCTGGTTCCCGTGCGCACCATCCTTCCAGTGACGGATCGGACTTATTGTAAAAATAACTTTCAGCCCGGGAAATTCAGAATTAAGAATATCCAGTTGCTTATTCCAGAGATTTGCAATATCAGTTACTTTCAACAACTCCCGATCGAAAAAAGATGAAGGCAGCTTGTGGCAGTTTGAAACGATGGCACCTGTTTTCTTCAGCCTGAAAACCCTTGCAGAGCCGAAAGTGACAAACAGGAAACGAGCTTTTTTGAGAAAATTGCGGGCATTCTCTGAGCTCCTGTTGATCTTTTCCACGACTTTGCCGGGATCTTCCGAGGAAAAGTCAGTGTAATGCGAAAAACTCAGCCAGGTGCCTTCATGGCAATAGAGGTCATCTTTGGTGAGTTCCTTCCCTGAGATAATAGAATCGAGGGTGTTGATAACCGAAACAGGATTGAAAACCGTTCCCGCAGGATTGATCAGCACGGGCATTTTTCCCTCGGCAAGCTTAGAACCTGTTTCAGAGGCGAAGCAAGAGCCTATAAAGAGAACCGGATCAGAGTAGCTGATCTTTTCTTGCGATTTGGGGATATCAACTGTCGTTTTGAGTTCCATCACTTATGTTCTCTGATCCAGTTCAAAATAAATCTGAAAACCTCTTCCCTGAAAGGTTCGTTATGCAATTCATGGTAACCTCCCTCCCAGATCTTCAGTTCGGCAAGCCGGGTTTTCGATGCAAACTGACGACTGCCCTCAGGTGAGCAAATCATATCATCGCTGCCATGCACCAGCAGAAGCGGGACTTTAAGTTCCGAGGCATGAGCAAGGGCGAATTTTGCAGAAGAGGTTGCTCCTGCAAAAAAGGCGACTGATATTTTGTCATGCACAAGAGGATCATTGTTGTAAACATCAACAACTGACCTGTCGTGCGACAGGTATACGGTATTCAGTCCGCTTGGCTGGACAATTCCGGGCAGAATGGATTTGGCTGCTTCAGCAAGAAGGATCTTGAATTTCGAAGGTTCAAAAGCCAGCCTCAGCCATGGAGAAGTCGCTATGACAGCCTTCACTTTTGGCTGATACCTTAGGGTATAATCGAGGACAATGCCGCCTCCCATGCTGTGTCCATACAGATATAACGGAACGCCCGGGAACGTCCTTGATCCTGTCTTCAGAAGGAGGTCAATCAGCTCATACACATTGGAATACTTTTTTATCCTGCCGCGACCACCTTCCGATCTGCCATGTCCCGGAAGGTCAAGTGCGGCAAAAGCATAATTCTCTTTCCTGAAAAGGTCTGCCCAATGATTGTAACGGCGTACATGCTCACCTATTCCATGTACAAGGAGGATTACTCCATGAGGATTTTCGCCCGGACTCTGTATGATCCCGTTAAGAAGTTGTCCATTGCGTAACCTGAGATTTAAGTCCATCGGATTTTTCTCTTAAAGTTACAAAAATAGGCTTATAAGGCAACCACTTCGCCAAGTTTCAAAAAAGGGTGTAAAAGTGTGTCGGAAAAATGAACTTTTTTCTATTTATAAATTATTTAGAAAGAACAATTGAAACGCATATTATAACCTTGTCCTGCAATCAGATGCGTAATATACCAATTTGAAAAAAAGGTAGAAAACAGCAATCCCGATAATTTCAGACTTGCATATCTTTATTTATACGTTTAACTTTGTGTATAAATAGTAAAACTGAGGACTATGACGCAATATGAATTTAACAATAGCCTTATCGAAATGAAGACGAATCTTCAGCGATTTGCAATGAGCCTTACTTCCGACCGCGATACTGCACTCGACCTTGTTCAGGATACATATCTTAAAGCGATTACGTATCAGGACAAATTCGTCGATTATACAAATCTCAAAGCATGGGTATTCACAATTATGAAGAATACCTTCATTAACAACTACAGGCGGAATGTCAAAGAAAATACAATTATTGACGGTACGCAGGATTTGTATTATATAAACCAGCCGCACGACAAAGGGTTCATTTCCCCGGAATCAAATTATTCCGAAGGTGAAATTGAAATGGCAATCGATTCGTTGAGTGATGAATTCAGAATTCCGTTCAGGATGCATATCCAGGGCTATAAATATAAAGAAATAGCCCAGGAGCTTGGCCTGAAGATCGGAACGGTAAAAAGCCGTATCTTCTTTACCAGGCAGAAATTAATGGTGATGTTGAAAGATTACGTGAAATAGTTTTTTGAGTTATGCAGATTTAGATTTTTATGTTGATTGGGTTTAAGTGAAGAGGCTGATTTATTCAGCCTTTTTTATTGTTCTTATAACAACTCCCGTAAGAACGAAGGCCAGGAACAATCCTGAGACAATCCATGCCCATATATTGGTGACCTTCGATTCAGCCCACATCTCGTAAGTTTGCGTGAGAAAATACTCTGAACTGACAGGCCATAATAAAATTTTTGTACTGTCAATGAAGCCGTTCGTGGCAGTGAGCTTACCCGGCATGACCATCCTCACTGAATAATTTTTAAAATCAGACAATGCATAATCGGTAGCGATCGAGATTGCAGAATCGGCTTCGGCCCTGAACTTAAGTGCATTATCTTCCCCCATTATATCCTTCTGAATGATTCCTGCCGCCCAGAGGCTGTCGAATTTTTCGCTGTACTTTTTATTGATCAGATCATAGATATCCCCTTCTTTGCTTCTGAGCTCCGAGACAAGCTTATCAGCCTGTTTACCGCCCAGTATCCCAAGCTGACCTATCCATTCCGAGATCAGGGATTTCACCAGCCATGTTTCCACCTTTTCATCGATTGCCTTCCTCATGCTTCTTATCCGGATGCTATCGGGACCATCCTTAAGTTCATCCAGACTGTATTCCGGTGAATAGAAAAAAGGAAGCTCCTTTTTGTCCAGGAACTCTTCCAGGGGCAGCCCAAACTCCATCAGCCTGCCGATGTTCTCTGAAAACCTGTATTCAGTATTGAACCACCTGAATTGCCTGCTGAATGATACGCTTCTTGAAAAACTACCGTTGTGACTTGAATCATTTTTATAAGAAAGGTTTATCATGTCAACGTCAGCGAAAGTCTTCCGGGCCCTTCTCACCCATAGTGTATCACCCTTATTATCAAGCAACTCTGCGGAATCCCTTACAGACCATGTTGAATCATAAGGCACCTGCACATTGGGAACGCTGAAATCTTTTTCCAGTGAATGCATCTCAATCACCCGGGTCACAGAACCGTCACGATGGATATAATTGGTCACAACTGTTTGAGGTTCTTCACATGAAATTACCATGAGAAGACAGGCGCAGAAAATGAATTTCAAGTTGGTTTTCATAATTTACAGTTTTATCTTCGATCCGAGTTTCTTTTCAAGTTTGTCTTCCACCTTCTTTTTAAGCAACGTATCACTATCAATCATTTCGAGCAGATTTTTATAACGTATATTCAGATGGTTAATGGAGTCAAGAATCTTTGTGAGATCTTCCTCCGACATGTAGTACCCACCTGATCTCTCGCGCGAATACTTCAGCAGCATCTGTCTTTTTTCAAGGGCTGCTGAAGGATCGTAAGTTACCATCCGGTCATTCTCCCTTATCCTGCTGCTAAGGTCATTTATCTGATTCATAATGTTATTTTGCTGCCACAGGAAAAATCCAAGCATGGCAAACGATGCTGCTATAAGACTTTTCCTTACCCATCCAATGTATATCCATCCGAAAAAAAGATCGAAAATACCTGTCTGGTCTTTGTCATTCTTTTTCGAAATCCGTTCCATCACTCTTTCTTCGATGCTGTCATATAGGGTGAGCTCCGGTGTTGAATTCCTGAGAGCTTCAACTATTTTTTCATATTTTTCTTTGTCTGTCTTCATCACAAATACTTTTTAAGCATTTCAGATATGTTCTTCCGTGCAAAATAAAGATTGGCCTTTACAGAAGTCCTTGCCATTCCTGTGATCTCAGAGATCTCCTCATTTGATAATTCTTCGATATCTGAAAGGATGAATACTGATTTCTGTTTAGGACTCAGCTTTGCAGTGAGCAGACCTATGACGGCAGAGATCTCAGAGTTCTCCAAATGGCCGCCACTATTGTCTGAGATGGTGTTGGCCAATAGCGTCCATGTCTGTTCATCCTTTCTCATCTCAGGGTCATTCTTTTGCTGCCTCAGCTTATCGTAGCACCTGTTCACGACGATTCTGTAAATCCATGTTTTATAGGCACCTGCAGATTTGACTTTTCCTATTTTCTGCCAAACTGTAATCATCGTATCCTGAACCACATCCCTGGCATTTTCTTCTTCGCCCAGCATCCTGAAAGCAACGGAGTACGCGAAAGGTGAAGTTATCCTGACAAGCTCCCTGAATCTGCTCAGGTTACCGTTGCGACATTCTTCTATTATGCCCTGGTCGATCAAATTACTGTTGTTGTTTCTTTAAAGACGTGAATTATACAGAAAGGTAAAAACAATCCTTAAGAAATCTGAATTATGTTGGCGGTTGTTTTACAACCATATCAAATGAATTATGATTAATTTTATGGGTGAAATAAAACAAAAATGCAAAAGATCATCACTCTTCAAACAACAAAGAAACAGGGCCTTTATGACATAACAGGGCAGGTCGCGGAGCTGATCAAGTCCAGCAAGGTTGTGACCGGCCTTGTTTCGGTTTATGCCCATGGATCTACGTGTGCCATAATGATCCAGGAGAACTGGGATGAATCAGTACAGAACGATGTAATCTGCCTGCTCAATAAATTAGCACCTCATGGTGTCTGGGAACACGATAAACAGGATAATAATGGTGATTCTCATCTTAAGTCAGGGCTGATCGGGGTATCGCAGACAATTCCGATAACTGACAACAGGCCGGGGTTGTCGACATGGCAGAATATTTTCTTTTGCGAGTTCGACGGACCCAGGGAAAGAAGAGAGGTCGTCGTGACGATTATTGAAGATAAATCATAACCCTGTTATTACACAGAGCTCCACAGAGGACCACAGAGGACCACAGAGGTCATCAGAAATTATTCTCTGTGCACTCTGTGCCTTCTCTGTGCAACTCTGTGTACCTTATTTTCCTCTCAGGGATTTTGTAACATTTGTTACATTCCGGAAAAACACCTCGTACTTTCTTCTTTTAATTGCTGAATTCCGGAACAGCCTCTGATAATCTTCCTTAGAAAGGTTAAGCCAGTCATTAGCCGTCATTGTGCGAAGTTCTTCTGAAATATCAAATTCCGGATGATTGTGAGGTTTAGCATGGTTGTTCCAGGGACATACCTCCTGGCACCTGTCGCAACCGACTAACCTTCCTCCAAGCTTTTCAATTTCGTTTTCCGGTACAGGAACTTTATTGTCGATTGTGAGGTACGCAATGCATTTTCCCGCATTGATTGTCCTGTTGCCGTTAATTGCAGCCGTGGGACATGCCTCAATGCATAAACTGCAGCTTCCGCAACGGTCTGCTGCAGGCTTATCGTATTCCAGGCTGAGGGTTGTAAGAATTATTCCGATGAAGAAAAAAGATCCGATCTTATCATTAACGAGAACGGAATGTTTTCCCTGCCATCCAATGCCTGCTATCATAGCCCAGGGTTTTTCAAAAAAAGGAGCTGAGTCGACAAAAGCTTTGCAGGCGGATGCACTGTCGAGCTCATTGATATAATCCGTAACTACCTTAAGCTTTTTAAGAATCACTTCATGATAGTCCTGCCCGTATGTGTAAATCGAAAGTTCGGGGATATTACCTCCACCCTGCTTTCTCTCTGTGAAATAGTTTATCCCGGTGACAATTATAGATCTGACCCCAGGAAGCAGGAGTGAGGGGTCGATCCTTTTTTCGATATTCCGCGACATATAGTCCATCCCGGCGTTCATGCCCGAAGCGCACCATTCCTTCAATGCCTCACCGTTTTTTTCGAGCAACCCGGCTGGGGCAACACCGCAGAGATCAAACCCGGCATTAACGGCTTTCTCTTTAATGAGCTTCGTTATATCTTTTTTCTGAAGATCCATTTTATTACAGGAAACCCAGTTCAAGCTTAGCCTCCTCGCTTAGCATGCTCTTGTCCCATGGCGGATCGAAGGTAAGCTTAAGATCACAATCCCTTACACCCCTTGTGCCTGAAACTTTATACTTTACCTCTTCGATAAGCTCCTCAGCCATTGGGCAATTAGGAGCAGTGAGGGTCATGGTGATATGAGCGACCTGGTCGTCATCGACATTCACCTCGTAAACAAGACCCAGATCGTAAATATTTACGGGAATCTCAGGATCGTATATGCTTTTGAGAACGCCTGCTATCCGTGATTCTATTTCGAGTTTTTCTGAAAGATCCATTTAATAATGATTTAAGAATATTGATTAACGATTTTTGATTGATGATTTAATTATTTTTCAGAGAATATTTACTTCTGCATTCTAAGATCGTTAATCTTGTTCTTCATTCTGCTTTTGCATTGTATGCCATCGCATACAGCTTCATCTGCCTCACCATCGATAGTAATCCATTGGACCTGGTGGGCGAAAGATTCTGACGAAGGCCGATTTTATCGATAAAATAAAGCTCGGCTGAAAGTATTTCACCGGGAGTTCTTCCTGACAACACCCTTATCAGCAATCCGACGATACCCCTGGTTATTATTGCATCGCTGTCTGCCGAGAATGAGATTATGCTTCCATTATAATCTGGGCGGAGCCACACTTTCGACTGGCAGCCCTCGATAAGGTAATCCTTTACCTTGAACTTCGGATCGATTGCAGGAAGATCCTTTCCATAATCAATGAGAAGGTTGTACTTGTCCATCCAGTCATCGAAAACCGAGAACTCTTCAATAATACCGTCCTGTACTTCTTTGATACTCATCACATAAACATTGTTTTAACTCTCTCAATGCCTTTCACAAGCGCATCTATTTCCGCCCTGGTGTTGTAAAAACACATCGATGCCCTCACTGTTCCCTCTATTCCATACCTCTTCATGACAGGCTGGGCGCAATGTGTTCCGGTACGCACCGCTATGCCGAGCTTATCAAGTATCATGCCCGTATCGTACTGGTGGATTCCGTCCAGAAGGAAAGAAATTATGGCTATCTTATCAGACGATTTCCCATAGATCGTTAGTCCCGGAATTTCTGAGAGCCTCCCGGTGGCATAGATCAGCAGATCATGTTCGAGGGATGCGATATATTCCCTGCCGATCCCCCGCACGTAATCGAGAGCTGCGGCAAGACCTATTGCCCCTGTGAAATTCATGGTTCCGGCTTCAAACTTGAAAGGCAATTGATTATAAGTCGTTTTTTCGAATGAAACCCTGTCGACCATATCTCCTCCCCCCTGGTAAGGCGGCATTTCATCCAGCCATTTCTCCTTGCCATAAAGAACACCGATACCGGTCGGACCATATATTTTATGTCCCGAGAAGGCATAGAAATCGCAGCCAAGCTTCTGAACATCCACAATTCCATGCTGCACACCCTGCGCGCCATCGACAAGAACAGGAATATTTGCGGAATGTGCCGCATCTATGATTTTTTGAAGCGGCAGAACAATGCCCAGTGCATTGGAGACCTGTGAAATTGCAATAAGTTTTGTTTTGGCAGAGAGAAGTTTATAATATTCCTCAACAATTATTTCACCATTATCATCAACAGGAATAACTTTCAGCGAGGCGCCTTTCCGTTCACACATCATCTGCCAGGGCACTATGTTGGCATGATGCTCAATGTTTGAAACAATTATCTCATCACCCTTATTTACATATCTTTCCCCGAAAGAAAAAGCAACCATGTTAATGGAGCCTGTTGTTCCGGAGGTGAATATGATTTCCTCCTTTCTTGAAGCATTTATGAAGTCTGCCACATTCTCCCTGGCATTCTCGTATGCTTCGGAGGTCTGGTCACTCAGGAAGTGGACTCCCCTGTGTATGTTGCCATTATAATCAGTATAGACAGAGCTGAGCGCATCGATAACAACCTTCGGTTTCTGCGTGGTGGCGCCATTATCGAAGTACACAAGCTCCCTGTCATAAACTTTCCTTGCAAGAATGGGAAAATCGGCTCTTATTTCTTCAATACTTTTCACGATGAATCAGGCACATTTGATCATACAACTTGCGCAACGTGAAAGTTCACCCCTCAGACGCTGCATCACCAGATTATCCATTCTTTCGCGTAACGCTTCTATCGGGATGCTCTGAATCACTTCATGTGCAAAACCGAACATGAGCATCAGCCTTGCTTCCTTCCTGTTTATTCCCCTCGACTGAAGATAAAACAATGCTTCTTCATCAATTTGTCCGATTGCCGCGCCATGGCTGCATTTCACATCATCGGCATATATTTCGAGCTGAGGTTTGGTATCCATCTTTGCATCGTCGGTAAGCAGGATGTTGCTGCTCTTCTGGTAAGCGAGTGTTTTTTGAGCATCCTCCCTTACCAGGATGCGGCCGTTGAAAGCGCCTGTGGCCATATCGTCGAGCACACCTTTAAAAAGCTGGTTGCTGGTGCACTTCGGGAATGCATGATCGATATTTACAAAATTGTCGACGTGCTGGAATTTGTCGGCCAGGAAGAGACCGAGAGAATGACTTTCGGCACCTTCGCCCCCGAGGTAATGATATGTGCTGTTCCTCACAAGACCGCCATGCAGGGTAATATTGTTGGAAAACGCTACACTGTTCCTTTCCTGGTGAATGAAAGTATGGGTCATTTTGGAGGCATTGTTATGCTCATTCTGAACCCTGATAAGATCGAACCGGGCATTCTCGCCGACATAAACTTCAGTTACGGCATTCGTCAGCATTCTGGAAGCAGATAACGTATGATCGCATATGATAACTGCTGCATGTGCCCCTTGTTCAACTATCAGCAGGTTCCTGTGCTGGTTGAACATGTCTGATTCAGAGCCGACAAGGTTCACAATCTGAACAGGTTTGTCAAGTATTATCTTTTCGGGGACATAGATGAATATCCCGTCGAAGGCCATGGCAGTGTTGAGACTGATAAGTCCGTCTGTCTCGCTTTGTGCATATTTGCCGTAATGCTTTTCAACCAGCTCCGGGAACCTGCGTGCGGCCTCGTTAAGGCTGCCCACCCAGACTCCTGAATCAAGCTGGCGGAGCTTATCCGTGATCGTAGGGAAGTGACCATTATAAAGAACAACTCCGAATGCATCCAGCTCGTTGATATCGCACCGGAATTCCTCAGCTTTCCTGAAGTCCGATTCAACAGGAATGAGGTAAGTGCTGTAATCCTGGTCGAAAAACGTATTCAGATTGGTGTATTTGTAAGCCTCGTTCTTTTTTGTAGGGATTCCGAGTCCGGCAAATTTCTCAAAGGCTTTATCTCTGAAGGAATTAATATATTCCGACGATCTCCCTTTAACCTTATCTATGTTTTCGTTGTAAAGCTTAAGATATCTCCCGGTGACTTCAGACAGGTCGCTCATTTATATATCTTATTTATTATCAACTTCTTTCCTGATCCAGTCGTAACCCTTTTCCTCAAGCTCAAGGGCAAGTTCCTTACCGGCGGTCTTGACTATCCTTCCATCGTAAAGTACATGCACGATATCCGGAACGATATAGTCCAGAAGCCTCTGGTAATGTGTGATGACGATGAATGAATTGTCTTTTCTCCTTATTTTGTTCACACCGTTAGCGACGATCCGAAGTGCATCAATATCGAGACCTGAGTCAGTTTCATCAAGGATTGCCAGTTTCGGCTCCAGCATCGCCATCTGGAAGATCTCATTCTTCTTCTTCTCTCCACCTGAGAATCCTTCATTTACGGAACGGTTGGTGAGGGTTGAGTCGATTTCAACCAGCTCCTTTTTCTCACGCATCATTTTAAGGAATTCTGAGGCGGTAAGTGGGTCAAGACCCTTGTACTTCCGCTTTTCGTTGACAGCTGTTTTCATGAAATTAACCATACTCACGCCGGGGATCTCGATGGGATACTGGAATCCGAGGAATATCCCTTCCTTTGCCCTGTCTTCAGGAGCCATCTCCAGAAGATCATGGCCAAGATAATTTACGGTTCCGCCCGTGACTTCAACCAGTTCACGCCCCGCGAGGACAGAGGCAAGCGTGCTTTTCCCGGAACCATTGGGCCCCATTATGGCATGAACTTCACCGGGTCTAACTTCGAGACTGATACCTTTTAGAATACTTTTTCCTGAAATTGATGCTTTCAGGTCGTTAATAACAAGCATAATAGATTTTAATAAATAGTAACTAACCGACGCTTCCTTCGAGACTTATCTGCAGCAGTTTCTGTGCTTCAACAGCAAATTCCATTGGAAGCTTGTTTATGACTTCGCGGGCATACCCGTTTACAATCAGGCCTATTGCATCCTCCGTCGAAATGCCGCGCTGATTGCAGTAAAAGATCTGATCTTCACCGATCTTGGAGGTTGTGGCTTCATGTTCGACAATTGCCGACTGGTTGTCCACTTCAAGATACGGGAATGTATGAGCGCCGCACCTGTCGCCGAGAAGAAGCGAGTCGCACTGCGAAAAGTTCCTTGCATTCGTGGCATTCTTCAGCACTTTCACCAGTCCCCTGTAGCTGTTCTGCCCTTTGCCGGCTGATATACCTTTTGAAACGATCGTGCTTTTGGTATTCTTGCCGATATGGATCATTTTTGTACCGGTGTCCGCCTGCTGGTGATGATTTGTAACCGCAACCGAATAGAACTCACCTACTGAATTGTCGCCCCTGAGAATGCAGGAAGGATACTTCCAGGTGATTGCAGATCCTGTTTCTATCTGGGTCCAGGAAACTTTGGAATTCTCTCCCTTGCACATGCCTCTTTTTGTCACGAAGTTGAAGACACCGCCTTTCCCGTCTTTGTCACCCGGATACCAGTTCTGGAC